>CAZDYO010000545.1:0-2050 GCA_964509555.1 uncultured Acidimicrobiales bacterium | reverse complement strand
TTGGCAGTCTGGAGGGCCACCAACATTGCGGCACCGGTGAGTAGCCACGCCAGCGCCTCGAGCACCATCAGGGTGCCACTCACCTCGATGGCGCCATCAACCACCGTTCGGTCGGCCACGTATTGACCCATCACGCGATTGGCCGGAAGCGACACCGCGGCCAGCACGACCGGCAGCACGACCGTTGCCAGGATGAACCTCGACGGCCAGTGCCGTCCGCCCGACCGTTGGACGCTTGTCACGTGTTGACCCTGGCGAACGCACGGACGGTGAAGGTGCCGGCGCCCTCGATCTTCGGAGGAACCGCTGTGAACTTGAACGTGGAGAGTGCCAATGCCGTCGGCCCATCCAACGTCGCACTCAACGGCAGGGCAGCCAGGTTGGTGAGATGCTCGATGACCGGAATGTCGGCACCCAGCAGGACCGTGTGGACGGGCCGTTCACCGCTGTCGGTGGAGTCGATGTTCAGCGAGTCGATTCCCACACACGCCACTCCGGCGTTGACCAGATTCTCCGCGGATGATTCGGTGAGGAACGGATGGTCGCGGAAGTAGGCATCGGTCCCGAAATTGGTGGAGTGGTCCGTGCGTACGAGGACGGCCCGACCGGCCAGATCACTCAAGGTGCCGGGGTCGAGTTCGATGGCCCGGCCATCTCGATTGTTGGCATTGGGGCGCGCATCCAGGCACACCGCGGTCACATCCGCCACTCGTTCGAGCGGTAGCGCTGTGAGATCGTGGCCGGCCGCGTACCGGTGGAAGGGCACGTCGAGATAGGTGCCCGTGTTGGTGCACAAGGTGACCAGACAAATCTGGAACGTGGTGCCGGGCTCGTAGATTTTCTCGGCTGCCTCACGTGACAGATGGGTGGCAATCTGCGGGGCCGGTAACCCGGGATAGGTCACCATCCCATCCGCGATCACGTGGCTGAGGTCGATGAGACGGGACGTGATAGTTACCGGTGCTGCCATGCACCATTATCCGGTGCATGGCAGCTGGCGCGCTCATTCAGCGGAGGATTCCTCAGCCAGCAGCGTGTAGATGCCCCTGGTGGTGCTCTCAATGAGGCTGCGGGCTCGATCACGCTGGTCGTCGCTGCCGAATCTCTCGATCTGGCGGGCGGCGCCGGTCAGCTCTCCGAGCGCGCCGCGCAGGCTTGACCCGCCAGAGTGTCCGTCCCATGGACGTCCGACCCGGGCACCCCTCTCGGTGAGCCACTCACGTCCGTCGGCGGTGATCTCGAATTCCTTCGGATCGGTGTCATCGATCGGTTCGATGAGGCCTTTCTCGGTCAGACGATCGAGCGCCGGGTAGATCGACCCCGGACTCGGCCGCCAGCTCCCTTCGCTGCGTGATTCGAGCTCGTCCATGATCGCGTATCCGTGACGTGGCTGATCGGCGAGAGCGTCAAGAATTGCCGCCACGACCGCCCCACGACGGGCTCTGCTCCGGGGTGGTCCGCCCATCCGGCCGCCCTTGCGTGGGCCTCTGCCAGCTTCTCGTCCAGTCATACCTTGGCCACCTTTGCGGCCCTTGGAGTGGCATCCGCATCTTCCATGATCTGTGTCTTCCTGAGTTGATTCTGTGTTGATGTCATACATGTTGGTTTGATTTCCTTACGATAGTTAACGACATATCGTTAACTATAAACCCTCGGTGAGCTTTCTTGTTCCCGGAATTCGAAAAATCTCTGTGGACCAACACCGCGTGTGAGCGAAGGTCCCACGGAGCAACGCAGTCCTGAACGCAATTTCAGGGTTCCTCAGCGTGGCTACAGGTTCACCCTGTCACTCTCTGTCCATCAACCGGGTGAACCGGTTACCGACATCGCAGAAGCGATCTCCCCCAGACAGAGAAAGAGCACAGAACAATGAAGACCTCCAAGACCAGCGCAGCTGCCGCCATCGTCAGCTTCACCCTCGTAGGGGCCTCGAGCGCCTTCGCCCTCGGCACCGGCGCCATCGTCACCACCCCGACCACCGCGCCCGCCACCACGGTCGCCCCCGCCGCCCCCACCACCACGGTCGCACCTGCAGCCCCGGCGACCACCG
>CAZDYO010000544.1:0-2069 GCA_964509555.1 uncultured Acidimicrobiales bacterium | reverse complement strand
TGACTGGCTGCGGGCCACGTCCACCTTCGGTGGCTTCAGGGACAATCAGCAGATCCAGCGAGGCTGACCACCACCACCCAAACCCGATTCTGTGACCTCGTGGACGCCGCTATGGCGCCTGCGGGGTCACAGATCGATAAATGGGGTGGGGAGCGGTAGAGACTTTTGGCCCTAGCGGCCCGCTGGCCAGGCGTGTGCAGGCTGGCGCCGGATTCAACCGGGAGATCACGCTATGCCGCAGCACGTCATAATCGAACCGTTTCGCGTTCACACGGTCGAGGCCATCGCCATGCCGGGACGTGTCCAACGAGAAAATGCTCTCCAACGGTCCCACTACAACCTTTTCGGCCTCCACGCCGACGAGGTGATCATCGACCTGCTGACCGACTCCGGTACCGGCGCCATGTCGACCAGGCAGTGGGCCGGGATGATGCTGGGCGACGAGTCCTACGCCGGCAGCCGCTCGTTTTTCAAGTTCGATTCGGTGGTCCGCGACCTGACCGGGTTCTCCGAGATCATCCCCACCCATCAGGGTCGCGCCGCCGAGAAGATCCTGTTCTCCGTGGTCGCCAACGAGGGCGACGTGATACCGAGCAACACCCACTTCGACACCACCCGCGCCAACATCGAGTACCAGAGGGCCGAAGCCCGAGACCTGGTCAAGCCCGAGGGACTTGACCCCTCACTGATCGCTCCCTTCAAGGGCGACATCGATCTCGATGCGTTGCGGGCCACGCTGGCCGACCCATCGATCAACGTCCCGCTGGTGATGTGCACCGTCACCAACAACTCCGGGGGAGGACAGCCGGTCTCGATGGCCAACCTCAAGGGCATCAGAGCGTTGTGTGACGAATTCGGAGTGCCGTTCTTTCTCGACGCCTGCCGTTTCGCAGAGAACGCATGGTTCATAAGAACCCGGGAGGACGGATACGCCGACAAGACCCCCAAGGAGATCGCGCAGGAGATGTTCTCCCTCGCCGATGGCTGCACCATGTCGGCCAAGAAGGACGGTCTGGCCAACATCGGAGGCTTCCTCGCGGTCAATGATTCAGACATCGCCGCGCAGTGCCGCAACATCTTGATCCTCACCGAAGGTTTCCCCACCTACGGCGGCCTGGCCGGCTACGACCTCGAGGCCGTCGCTCAGGGCCTGGTGGAGGTGCTCGACGAGAACTACCTCCACTACCGGATCAGGTCGGTGGAGTATCTCGGAGAGAAGGTCTCGGCGGCGGGCGTTCCGATCGTGAAACCGACCGGAGGCCACGCCGTCTATCTCGACGCCAAGGCGCTGCTCCCCCACATCGCGCCCCACGAATACCCGGCTCAGGCTCTGGCCGTCGAGCTCTACCGCGAGGGCGGCGTACGGGGCGTGGAGATCGGCACCCTCATGTTCGGCACCCCACAGGACGACGGCCCCGACCTGCCCGCCCCCATGGAACTCGTGCGCCTGGCGATTCCGCGACGCATGTACACCCAGAGCCACATCGACTATGTGGCCGAGGTGGTGATTGCCGTGGCCCAGAGGGCCTCCGAAATACCCGGCTACCGCATCACCGAGCAGGCACCATGGCTACGCCACTTCACCATGAAGCTCGAACCGCTCAGCTGAGCCTGGCCTGAACCCTCACCTCCACCAGTCCGCCGGGCACCGCTAGTTCACTGCATCCGATGGCGGTCCAAGCCGGCCAGGGCTCACTCACGAACAGGTCGCGCACCGCCATGAAGGTGGCCAGGTGTTCATGGAGCCCGACGTGGAATGTGGTCATCTCGAACACGTCGGCCCACGAAGCACCAGCCTCGTCGAGCACCGCGGCCACGCCTTCGAACGCCGCAGTGAACTGCTTTTCGGGATCTGCGATTGCCACCCCATGGTCATCGACCCCGATCTGCCCGGAACACGAAAGCAGATCCCCGGTGCGGACCGCGGCCGCGAAATGGAAACGGTCGTAGGCGAACTGTTGGGACGGCGGGACCACGGGCTCGTGCATGACCAAACCGTAGCCGCGTGGTAATACGGGTTCGGAGGAATGGGCCATGAGCAGTTACGTGCTGATGAAGATCCTCGAATC
>CAZDYO010000543.1:0-2098 GCA_964509555.1 uncultured Acidimicrobiales bacterium | reverse complement strand
CGCCTCATCGTGGGTCAACCCGCCGGCGATCGCCTCGCGATAGGAGTCGAGTCGCGCAGCATGGATTTCGACGGTCGATGGCGAGATGTTCACGCCGTGCTCAGTCGTCGGCACGGGCGCCGGTACGGCCGTTGAACTCGCGGATCTGCTCGTCCCAGTCGGCCACGAAATGGTGCATGCCGGTCCAGAACCCCTGATCGGCGCGGGCGGTGAAGTCGGTGAACTCGGTGCCCTGCTGCTCGACCCAGGTGAAGTAGCCGAGGTTGAAGATGCGGCGACGGTCGGCCTGGGTGAGTTCGAGATGTTTGGCGGTGTCGCCCGCTGCGAGTTCGCGGCCGAAATCGGCTGCCGCGGCCACGGCGTCGTAACCGTCGGGGTGGTGGGTGGCGAGGTAGGTGTGGCGTTCGGCGTCGTACATTTCGGCGCCGTCGGTGGCCACCGAAACGATCACGTCGTCGTGGCCCAGGTTGTGTTCCTTGGCGATCTTGATCGCCGCGAGGGCGTTGCAGCTCGACGAGTAGCCCATGTCGTGAAGCGCATCGACCAGCTCGGCGGAGAGGCCGACCTTGTCGACCAGATGGGCCTTGCCGGCCGGGGTGTTGAACAGCGCGTCGAGCGCGTCGGTGGAGCGGTCGCTGACAGCCACGATGTCGTCGGTGTTCATCACGTTGTGAATGAGCGGCACGTGTTTGTCGCCGATGCCCTGGATGTTGTGGTCGCCGAAGCCGTTCTCGAGAAGCGTCGGGCATTCGAGCGCTTCGACGGCCACGATGCGGGCGCCGTGATTGGCCTTGAGGTAGTCGCCGGCAGCGAGTGTGCCGCCCGAACCCGATGCCGACACGTAGGCCGCGAGGCGGGCCCCGGGAGTGGCCGAGGTGGCATCGAGGTACACCTTTTCGAGGGCCGGACCGGTGACCGAGAAATGGCCGAGGTAGTTGGCGAATTCGGAGAACTGGTTGAGAATCTCGATCTCGGGGTCCTTGTCGAGCTCGTTGCAGGTGTCGTAGATCTCCTTCACGTTGCTCTCGGTGCCCGGTGTGCGGATGATGTCGTTGTGGGGGTCGAGGGTCCATTTGTCGAGCCAGTCGAAACGGGCCTTGCTCATGCCTTCCGGGAGCACGGCCACTCCCCGACACGCCATGATGCGGCTGATGGCGATGCCGCCACGGGCGTAGTTGCCGGTTGACGGCCACACGGCACGGTTGACGGTGGGGTCGAACCTGCCGGTGACGAGACGGGGCACGAGACAGGCGTAGGCGGCCAACACCTTGTGGGCCTTGATCATCGGGAACCGGTTGCCGAACGCCAGCACGATGCGGGCTTCGACTCCGGTGAGTTCGCTGGGCAGCTCGATGTAGTCGGGCACCGGGTGGGGACCGCTCCCGTCGAGCTTGCCGAACCAGTGAACCCGGAACAGGTTTCTGGCATCGGGTTCGTTGCGATCCAGCCCGGCCAGAGCCTCGATACGGGCTGCAGGGATCGTGGAGGGGTCGGCCAGCTCGGCGAACGTCGGTAGCGCTATGTTGCGCTCGCGGAACCGTTCGACGGTGCGGTCGTAGACGCCCTGATCGGATACTTCGGTGGTGAGGCCCAATGAAGCATGGGCCTTGGCGATGGCTGCAGAATCTGTCACCGGCTCAGTATTGCGGAAGTCCGCTCGATGAGCGCGATCAGGCCCGGCTTCGCAACCCTCCGCGACACCGAATATTCTCGATCACGCTGTACATACAACGTATGTCCAAGGGGAGGGAGTGGAGGATGAACCTCACCAAGACACGCCTCATGGCTCTGATACTGGCCCTGACGATGTCCGTCCCGGCCCTTGCCGTTGCCGTCAGTCCCTTCACCGATGTGGTCCCCGGAAGTTTCTACGAGGGGCCTGTGGAGTGGGCCTTCGACAACGGCATAACCACCGGAAAATCCCCAACCATCTTCGATCCCGGATCACCGGTCACCCGCGGCGAGTCGGTCACCTTTCTCAAGCGCTACCACGACAATCTGGTCAGGCAGAGCGTCGGGACTCTCGGATGCACAACCGATCAAGTGGCCAGGTTCGACGGAACCAATTGGGGTTGTTCCACCCCTCGGCTAAGACGAT
>CAZDYO010000542.1:0-2106 GCA_964509555.1 uncultured Acidimicrobiales bacterium | reverse complement strand
GGGTGGGGGGCGGTCCGTGGATCGACGATTCGAACCCCGCTGCTGCCGCCCGGGCTCTGTTCGTGGGGATCTTCCTGCTGATGGCCGGCAATGGGTTGCAGGGATCACTTCTGGGGGTCAGGTCCGAGGCCGAGGGGTTCAGCCTTCAGGTGACCGGCATCGTGATGGCCGCTTATTTTGCCGGGTTTCTGGCCGGCAGCAAGTACGCCGAACATCTGCTGTCAAGGGTCGGTCACATCCGGGTTTTCGCCGGGCTGGCGTCGACGGCTTCGAGCGCCGTTCTGGTCCATGCGGTGTTCGTCTCGCCGGTCACATGGGGGCTGATGCGATTCGTCACCGGCATGTGCATGGCCGGCTTGTACGTGGTGGCCGAGTCGTGGCTGAACGACCTCGCCACCAACGCCACCAGAGGTCGAATCCTCAGCGTCTACATGTTGGTGACCATGGGCGGGCTCACCGCCGGGCAGTTCATGCTTGACCTGGCCAACCCGGACGGCTTCGAGTTGTTCGTGCTGTCGTCGATTCTCGTGTCGGCATCGCTGGTGCCGGTGGTGTTGTCGGCGTCGAGCAGCCCCCCTCTGTCGGTCCCCGAGCCTTTGTCGTTGCGTGAGCTCGCCCGACTGGTGCCAACCGGTGTGGTGACCTCGTTCTGGGTCGGCACCTCGGCCGGGGTCATCATGGGTCTGAGTGCGGTGTACGCGGTCAATGTCGGGATGTCGCCGGGGCGGGTCACGACGTTTCTCGCCGCGCCCTTGGTCGGGTCGGTCGTGTTTCAATGGCCGATCGGCTACATGTCGGACCGGGTGAGCAGGAGGGCGGTGATGTTCCTGGTGGCGGTCGTGGCGAGCGCCGTGTGCCTTGTCCTGACGATCGTGGGGGCGGGAACCTGGCCGGCGATAGCTCTCATGTTCGCCCTCGGTGGCATGACCTTCCCGCTGTATTCACTGACGATCGGCTACACCGCCGACTGGCTCCCGGTGGCCAAACTGAACGGCGCATCGGCGGCTCTGGTCCGCACGAACGGCGTCGGGGCGGTGCTGGGTCCGCTACTGGGCGCAGCCGCAATGTCGGCCACCGGTGCCTCGGCATTCTTTTGGACACTGGTGTTCGCCCACGGAGTCATCGCGGTGTACATCGGCTATCGCATGGTTGTGGCCGACGCCCCACCGGTTCAGAACCGACGCCGGTTCGTGGCGATACCGGCTCGGGCATCGTCGGTGGCCCTGAACCTCATCGCCAGGCGCCGACGGCGGATCTAGCCGATGCCGAACCCGTAGGAAGACACCTTGGCCCCCATGACCACATCCTCGAATTCGATCGAACCTTGATCGGATTCGGCAGCTCCGGCCACAACCATGAGGGGTAGCAGGTGTTCCTCGCGGGGGTGGCAGGCCCGGGCGCAGGGGGCTGCGCTCCACTCGACCAGTAGACGGTCGCGTTGCTCCGGTGGGGACATGATCGCCCGGTCGAGCCAACCGCCGAACGTGGTTGAGGCCTCGAGCGCCCGGTTCGTCATGAAGGAATCCATGTTGTGGTAGCTCATGCCGCTGCCGACGATGAGGACGCCCTCGTCGCGCAGGGGGGCAAGCGCTCGACCCATCGAGAGATGCTCGGCCGGATCGAGGCCATGCTTGAGCGACATGGCCACCACCGGAACGTCGGCGTCGGGGAACGCCACCTTCATGGGCACGAACACGCCGTGGTCGAGGCCCCGCGTGTCGTCGCCGGTGGCGTTGATGCCGGTGGCACGGAGGGTGTCGATCACCCTTCGGGCCAGCGACGGCGAGCCCGGTGCCGGCCAGGTGAGTTCGTAGGTGTGGGGAGGAAAGCCGTAGTAGTCGAAGAGAAGGTCGTGGGTGTCCGAGGTCGAGACCGCGACCGGGTCCTGCTCCCAGTGGGCGGTGATCACGAGAATCGATCTGAGGTTTGGTCCGGCCAGGTCGGGGATCGAGCGGAGCCAGTCGGCCATGGCGTGCCATGTGTCGGCGGGTCCCATGGTCCAGTCCATGAAGAAGCACGGGCCTCCGCCGTGTGGGATGTAGAGGGCTGGTGTTCTGGCGTCTGCCTGCAAAGACGGTAATGCTGTGTGTACCGCAAACAACGCGC
>CAZDYO010000541.1:0-2111 GCA_964509555.1 uncultured Acidimicrobiales bacterium | reverse complement strand
GTCGGTGAGGTTGGATCGAATCTCGTTCATCCGAATCTCCCGGTTATGTAGGCCTCGGTGCGTTCGTCGGCCGGGTTGGAAAAGATTGTGCCGGTGTTGTCGAACTCCACCAGACGCCCACGCCGCTGACCAGTGGGGCCGTGGACCTCGGCGGTGAAGAACGCCGTGCGGTCGCTTACCCTGGCGGCCTGTTGCATGTTGTGGGTGACGATCACGATCGTGTAGTCGTTCTTGATCTCCCGCATGAGTTCCTCGATGCGGCCGGTGGCGATCGGATCGAGCGCGGAACAGGGCTCGTCCATCAGCAACACGTCGGGGTTGACCGCGATGGCCCTCGCGATGCACAGCCGCTGCTGCTGACCGCCCGACATGCCGAGCGCCGAGGTGCGCAGCCGGTCCTTGACCTCGTCCCACAGGCCGGCGCGGGTGAGCGACCTCTCGACAATGTCATCAAGATCGTCTTTCGTGCCCGCAATTCTCGGGCCATAGGAAACGTTGTCGTAGATCGACTTGGGGAACGGGTTGGGCTTCTGGAAGACCATCCCGATGCGGCGTCTCACCACCACCGGGTCGACCTGCGAATCGTAGAGATCGACACCGTGGTAGAGCACCGATCCCTCGACGTGGGCCGAGTCGATCAGATCGTTCATGCGGTTGAAGCAACGAAGCACGGTCGACTTGCCGCAACCGGACGGGCCGATGAACGCGGTGATCTCCTGCTGGCAGATCTCCAGATCGACCTCGGAGATCGCAGTGACATCGCCGTAGCGAACCGCCAGATCTTCGACCTCGAACACGTGGACCGATTCGAGTTCTTCTTCTGCCATGCTCATCGGAATCCAGTCGGGGCCGGGCGTCGCTTCGTGCGGGAGTGTAATCCGGCGCTCCAGCACGCCAGTGGCCGCAGTCTGCCCGACGTCGATTAACCGCGTCCTGACATCAGGTGAACGGTCGGTGAACACGCTCCAGCGGCTAGCTTCCCGACCATGACCCACCCATTCAAGTTCTCAGTGAGTCTCGGCCCGATCGATGATCCGGTGCGTCTGGTCAAGACAGCGAAACGCGCCGAGGAACTCGGCTACCACGGAATCAGCCTGCCCGACCACCTCGATGCCCAGTGCGGACCGCTCGTGGGGCTCACCGCGGTGGCGGCCAACACAACCAGGCTCGCGATCACCAACCTGGTGCTGGCCAACGACTACCGGCACCCGGCGGTGTTGGCCAAGGAACTCGCCACCCTCGACCTGCTCAGTGAGGGCAGGCTCGAGTTCGGGATCGGTGCCGGATGGCAGACCACCGACTACGAACGGGCCGGCATGGTCAAGGACCGGGCCGGGGTGCGCATCGCCAGGTTGGCCGAGGCCATCACCGTCCTGAAGGGCTGCTTCGCCGACGGTCCGTTCGATTTCCATGGCGACCACTACACCATCGATGGCCTCGACTCCACACCGAAACCCCATCGTCGGCCACATCCGAAGCTGATCGTGGCCGGAGGTGGACCCAAGGTCCTGTCGCTGGCCGCCCGCGAGGCCGACATCATCGGGGTCAACTTCGATCTCAAGGCCGGGGCCATCGGCGCTGAGGTCGGCCCCACCGGCACCACCGCGGCCACCGACGCCAAACTCGAGGTGATCCGGTCGGCGGCCGGCACCCGCTTCGACACGATCGAACTCCAGACCCGCGTGCATCTTGCTTCGCTCACCGACGACCGTGCCGCTCTGGCAGCCGCCATGGTGCCCGGGTTCATGATCAGTGCCGAAGATGCTCTCACCATGCCCCATGTCCTGGTCGGCACGATCGATGAAATGGCCGACTCGGTCAGGTCATGGCGTGAGAGATGGGGGTTCAGCTACATCACATGGTCGGCCGACGCCATGGAAGACCTGGCCCCACTGGTGGAGCGACTGTCGGGCAACTGAGCGATTCAGGCCGTGCGGCCGGTAAACGCGAGGAATCGGGTGGCGGCGTCGGCACCAGCCGGAGGCTCCACCGGCGCGTTGGGGAAAACCCCACCCCGCATGACCGCCTCGGCGTGGCTGTTCCAGAACTCGAGGCATCGTTCGGCCAGCTCAGTGGGGATCTCGACATCCCGGCCCACGGCCCTGCCAATG
>CAZDYO010000540.1:0-2117 GCA_964509555.1 uncultured Acidimicrobiales bacterium | reverse complement strand
CTAGATGCCGCGCCTGCGGTGCTTCGGGCTCTGGCCTACGCGAACCCATTCTCCTACTTCTCGGTTGTCGCTCGGCTTCCTCTTGATGGCCAGGACGCCGGCCTCGGGGTCATCGGCTCCATGACGAGCGGGTTCCTTGCTGTTGTCTTGGTTCTGGTCATGTCCGGTCGCCACGAACTCATCTCAACCGAGGCTGGCTAGTTCCCAATTGGCTGTCGTCGCAAAAGTAGGTTTCGTCACGTATCGGCGAGTGTCGATTTATGCCCTCTGATCAGGGGTTTCGCGAGATCCCGTGTCGGGCCGTGTCGTCGGCTGACGGGCCGTTTCAGGAATTTCGTTAGCAATGCGTTAGCAGGATCGGGGGCTGCTCGGCATCGATGTCGCCTGGCTCAGCGGTCTCTACGACGACGCTGAACGGCACGAACCTCATCAACCGCAAGATCCATTGCATCCGCCTCAGACAGACCGCCATTCGCGTCAACGGTCGCTGCCATCTTCGAACGAACCGATGATGAGTAGTACTCCCACGCCGATTGCCTGCTGATGCCGAGGGGCTCACCGACCTGCTCCCACGATGCCCCGCTGGCGCGAGCCGCTTCCACCTTGGCCCTGCGGAGCGCTTCCAACTCGGCCTCGCCACGCGTCAACTCGCGCAGCGCGGCCAGCGGGTCGGCCGGTACGGCATCAATGGAGACAACACTGGTGGTGCCCGAACAGGGCTTCCGCGAGAGTCGGTGTCGAGTGGAGTCGCCGGCAGGGCTCTGAAACCAGGCGTGCTGGACAGAAGAATCCATAATCTGCGCCGTCAAGAATCCATAATCTGCGACCGAATTACCGGCACGATGCCAGCATTCCGCGTCCGATTTGGAGTCTGGGTACCGTCCGTTTGGGAGCGTCCACCACCCTCGAACCAGCACCGCCGCGCACCTGATCGACCTGATCGTCGAACGCCCGCACTGATCCCCGTTAGAGCACGACCCTGACCAGTCGTGTTGACTTTTTCGAGGACTCCGAGCTGCCGTTTTCGAAGGTGCGGAAATAGCGGTGTCGAGGGATCCGGAACGCATCCCGTCAAGCCGCATCCGGGGCCGCCAGACCAGTTCCGTTCGTGTTTTGTGCGCGTCCAAGACGCTGCCAGCGCTGACTATCGGTGGGGCCGTCGGACACGCAGCTCGCCATCCCGGTAGACGGCAACACATTTCTTGAGCGAATCGAGATCAGTTGACGACACCAGCGCCGTCAACGCCGCGACGATGGCAGACGCTGAGTGGTCGTCGACACGCAACACCACGATCCCCGAGTGCGAGCCAGGTGGGTAGCTTTGGATGTCGCCAAAGCCACGGTCGAGAGTGACGATCAGCCGATCGGCATTGGTGGCCGCGCTAGCGACCGACGGATCCGGCGCCCCAGCAAGTCCTTCGTCCTCCACGGTGTCGACGTCATGGCCCGCATTGTCGAAGACCGCGGCTGCACGACGAGGAAGGTTTTCATCGAGCTTGATTCTCACCGTGCGACGGCGGGGTATTCGTCACGAGCGAGTTCTGCCCCATAAGCGGCAGCAGCTCTCACTCCCTCGGAGGTGAGTGTCGGGTACTCCTCAATGATCTCCGGTTCTGTCATTCCCGCGGCAAGACAATCAAGCACGATGCTGGCCATGATCCTGGTGCCAGCCACGACCGCCTGGCCGTGACAGACCGCTGGGTCTCGCACAATCAGCGCTCGGCGCTCTCCGGTCATGCACACCAGCATACGCCTACCCGGGACACCCGGAGAGGGCAGCCAAGGGGCCCCTGTATAGTCTCGGTATGTGGAATGGCGACGGGGGCAGCGGATTCGTTGAGGTCCAGTTGGGATTCGACCGCTTTGAGGCGACGATGATCGCGGAAGCATGCCGAGCCGAAGGCTTTGATGTCCAACTTCGCCTGATGGACGCAAGCGGAACCGTGCCCGGACGCGTAGCACTGGCTCCGCATCGGCTGTTGGCCAGAGAATCTGACCTCGGGATGGTGACCCGAATCGTCAACCGATCGATTCCTCAGGCGTGACACGGTCTGCTAACGGAGAATCACCTTCACGGTTGATGGTCCCCTTGAAGCGACCATGCTCACTGAGCTAAA
>CAZDYO010000539.1:0-2139 GCA_964509555.1 uncultured Acidimicrobiales bacterium | reverse complement strand
CGGTGCCGGCCACACCAGCCAGAGGGAGACGCAATGAACACGAAGGGGTCGGCGCGGTGAGGTTCACGCTGGGTCTGCCGCTGATGCATCACCCGATCAGCGAGTCGTTTCTCAGCGGAGACGCCATCGCCGAGATCGCCAAGGCCGCCGAGTCGGCCGGGTTCGAGTCGGTATGGCTCACCGAACATCCAGCGCCGCCTGATCGCTGGCTCAAGAACGGTGGTCACGACTCTCTCGACCCGTTTGTTGCCCTGGCCTTCGCGGCCGCCGCCACCACCAAACTGCGGCTTCTCACCAACCTCACCGTCCTGCCCTATCGCAACCCGTTTCTCCTGGCCAAAGCGGTCGCCACACTTGATCGGCTCTCGGGTGGACGGGTGACCCTCGGGGTGGGCACCGGATACCTCAAGGGGGAGTACCGGGCACTGGGAGTCGATTTCGACCAGCGCAACACCCTGTTCGACCAGTCGATCGAGATACTGCGGGAGGCGTGGTCGGGCGAGTCGGTGGTGGTCGACGGAGCGGGCTTGTCGACACGCGGAACCACCTCGCTTCCGACCCCCAAGCAGAACCCGATTCCGATCTGGATCGGGGGTAACTCCCAACTCACCCTCCGCCGGGTGGTGGCGGTGGCCCAGGGTTGGATGCCCATGTGGAATCCGACCACCCAGTCGGCGACAACCAGAACGGCGTCACTCGAGACGTTCGCCGAACTGCAGGCCATGATCGGGGCCATGAGGGCGGACGCCGTCGCGTCGGGACGGACCGATCATCTCGATGTCGCGATCACCCCGCCTCCCGGTTCCGACACCGACGTCGGGTTCGCCGAATCCATCCGCCGACTGGCCGGATCGGGAGTGGATGTGGCGGTGATCAACCTGCCCGCCGACGGTGACTTCCCGGAGGAGGTGGCCAGATTCGGTCGTGAGGTGATCGGGGCGCCGGTGCCCGAGACGCCGCCCAAGGGCGGACTGGGAAGATTCACTGTGGCGGCCCGGGAACTCGGAGTCGAGGTCGTCCCCGTCACCTATCCGCAGGGCACCCGCACCGCGGCCGACGCGGCCGCGGCCATCGGATGTGAGGTCTCACAGATCGTCAAGTCTCTTGTGGTGTCGTCCGATCATGGGGTGGCGCTGGCCCTCACCGCCGGCCACCATCGGATCGATCTGGTGAAGCTCTCTGCCATCGACGGGCACACAATGCAAATGGCGGGCGCCGAGCAGGCCAGGGCCGCCACCGGATACGCGATCGGCGGCACACCGCCGTTCGGTCATGCCGTCCCCATGCCCATCTACATCGACCCGGCGTTGTTCGATCACCGGATTGTCTACGGCGCGGCGGGCCGGCCCGATACCTGCTTCCCCATCGCTCCCGATGTCCTGGCCCGGGTGACCGGCGCCATCGTCGCTGATTTCGTGGCTGACTGACCCCCGTCCGGGCATTTCTGAGCCGAACGACTCAGGAATCCGGGCGCCGCGGATGGGTAGCGTCGAAGCCATGAGTGGTTTCGATCTGGAGGCAGGAGCGCGCGTCGCTGTCGAGGTGGCGTTGAGCACCGCCGCGACCATGGGCGACGAAAGGTGTGGAACCGAGCATCTGTTGTTCGGATTGGTGGCAACTGCCGGCCCGGAGTTGAACAATCTCACCGAACTTTTCGCTCTCGACAAGACCCGCGTTGAGCGGGCTGTAGAGGTGCTCCGACACGAGTGGTGTGTGCCTCTCGACCGTCCGGTTCCCGACCCACCTCTGTCGACCCGGGCAGAGCTGGCCCTCTACGTGAAACCGTCATCCGGAGAACCGGCCAGCGTGTTCGATGTCCTGCTCGGATGTCTCGGCGACCCCAGGTCGGGGGCGAGTTCAGTGTTGCGTCATCTGGGTGCGAAACCGGGTGAGGTCAGGCGCCTGGCCGAGCTGGGCGCGGCCCGGCTCAGCAGCGCCGAGGTGGAGCGGCTGGTCGGTGCACTCGATCGACGACGCGACCGCCACTACGGATGGTGGGGGCCCACCGGCGATGCCGGCGTGGCCGATGTCGGAATCGGTTCCGAGTCGGGCCCATCGATCGTTCTGGCCACCAGCGATTCGGCGATCCTCACGCTTGAACGGGTGGTCGCCGGTGACGAGGGCTTTGGCATCACCCTC
>CAZDYO010000538.1:0-2141 GCA_964509555.1 uncultured Acidimicrobiales bacterium | reverse complement strand
CCTCGCCTACGCCGCGAAATACGCCACCGCCCTCTACGGCCCGTTCCGCGATGCGGTCGACGTCACCATCGTGGGTGGCGGGAACCGCAAGGGCTACCAGCAGGACATCGCCAACGCCCGCGAGGCCATGGAAGAGATACGCGCCGACATTTCAGAAGGCGCCGACATGGTGATGGTCAAGCCGGCCATGCCCTATCTCGACGTGATCTCACGAGCCCGAGCCGAGATCGACATTCCGCTCGCCGCCTACCATGTGAGCGGCGAATACGCGATGGTCCACGCCGCGGCCGAGCGGGGCTGGCTCGACCTCGAAGCCGTGGGATACGAGCACATCCTCGCTGTGAAGCGGGCCGGCGCCGACGTGATCCTCACCTACTTCACCCGGATGCTCGCGGAGATGATGCAATGACCGAGAAGACCAACGAGCTCCTCTTCCGGCGGGCCAGGCAGCTCATCCCCGGCGGCGTCAACTCGCCGGTGAGGGCGTTCGGGTCGGTTGGGGGCACGCCGTATTTCGTGGAGCACGCCGACGGTCCATTCGTCTACGACGTTGAGGCCAACCGCTACATCGACTACGTGCAGAGCTACGGCCCTTCGATCCTCGGCCACGCCCACCCGGCAATCATCGCCGCCATTACCGAAGCCGCCACCCACGGCACCAGCTACGGCGCTCCCACCGAAAATGAGGTGCTGATCGCCGCCGAGATGGTGAGCCGGGTCGAAGGCATGGAGATGATGCGGCTGGTGTCGAGCGGCACCGAAGCGGTCATGTCGGCCATTCGCCTGGCCCGGGGCGCCACCGGCCGCGACAAGATCGTGAAGTTCGCCGGCAATTACCACGGCCACAGCGATGCGCTGCTGGTCGCCGGCGGTTCCGGCGTCGCCCAACAGGGCCTCATCGGTTCGGAGGGTGTCACCCCCGGCGCGGTGGCCGACACGATCGTGGCCCCATACAACGTGGTGCCGACGCTCGACGAGACCGTCGCGGTCGTGGTCGTCGAGCCGGTGGCCGCGAACATGGGGCTCGTCGCTCCCGCCCCCGGCTTCCTCGAGGGCCTGCGGACCGAGTGCGACCGGGTCGGGGCGCTGCTGCTGTTCGACGAGGTCATCACCGGCTTCAGGCTCTGTTACGGCAGTGCCGCCGAGTGGTTCGGTGTCACCCCCGACATGTGGTGTTTCGGCAAGGTGATCGGCGGCGGTCTTCCCATGGGGGCCTTCGGCGCATCCGAGGAGATCATGGCCCACCTCGCCCCCCTCGGTGGCGTCTATCAGGCCGGCACGCTTTCGGGTAACCCGCTGGCCACCGCGGCCGGGCTGGCGGCCATGAACCTCCTCGATCGCGGCGCCTACCAACGGCTCACCGACATCGCCGAGTCTCTTCAGGTCGGCATGACCGCAGCGTTCGCCGACGCCGGGGTTGCCGCGGTGATGCCCAGGGTCGGCCCGCTGCTGGGTCTCTTTTTCACCGACACGGCGCCGACCAATTTCGATGAGGCCAAGATGGCCGCCGACAATGGGGTCTACAAACGGTTCTTCCACGGCATGCTCGGCCGGGGCGTGGCGTTCGCCCCCGGCGCCTACGAGGCCATATTCGTATCGCTGGCCCACGGCCCGAGCGAGATCGAGGCCACGGTGCAAGCGTGTCGTGAGGTGGCCGCAGAGCTGTAGGGCCGCGCCGCCGGGCCGGGTTGCCGAGGCATCGGGAACCCGCTCGCTCAGCCGATGCTCACTCCGACGAGATGCGAGTCGAGATGCTCGACCATGAGGTCGGCGGTGGTGACGTCGTAGTAGCTGATGATCACATCGCCTGAGTCGTCGACGGCCAGAGATGTGCCATTCCCCACGTTGTCGCCGGTGGCAAGAGAACGGGCCGACCCGGACGAGCAGTCGGCGGCAGTGCACTCGTAGAGTTTGAGGTCGCCGTTGGTTCGGTCGTAGTAGCTGACCACGGGATGGCCACTCGGCCCCACTCCGATTGATGTGAATTCGCCGACGTTGCCGGCGCTGTCGACGGTGCGACTGGTGGACGATGCGCAGGTCGGGTTGGAGCACGACAGAATTTTGAGGTCGCTGTTGGTGGCATCCCAGTAGCTGATGACCGGATTCCCGTTGGCCCCGATTGCCAAGGACGAATAGGTGCC
>CAZDYO010000537.1:0-2147 GCA_964509555.1 uncultured Acidimicrobiales bacterium | reverse complement strand
CCGGTGATGTTCTGCAGGAACACGAGGGGCACGTCGATCTGATTGCACAGTTGTATGAAGTGGGCCGCCTTCTGCGCTGAGTCCGGGTAGATGACTCCGTTGTTGCCGAGGATGCCGACCGGGTAGCCGTGAATGCTGGCCCAGCCGCAGATCATGGTGGGGCCGAACCGGCCCTTGAACTCCTCGAATCTCGACCCATCTACCACCCTGGCGATGACGTCCCTCACGTCGACGGGCTGGCGAAGATCCCTGCTGACCAATCCGAGGAGGTCCTCGGGGTCGTGGATCGGCTCTTCCGCGGTGAAGGAGGGGCCGGGGCCGGGCTTGCGCCAATTGAGGTGCGACACCACCTCGCGGCACAGTCGGATGGCGTCCATTTCGTCTTCGGCGAAGTAGTCGCCGGTACCGGACACCTCGGCGTGCATCAAGGCACCGCCCAGGGTCTCGTCGTCGCTTTCCTCGCCGGTGGCCATCTTCACCAGCGGGGGACCGGCCAGGAAAATCTTCGACTTCTCCTTGACCACGATGTTGTAGTCGGACAGGCCGGGTTGGTAGGCGCCGCCGGCGGTCGATGAACCGAAGGTGATGCACACCGTGGGAATCCGCATCTTCGATAGTTCGATCATCTCGTAGAAGAACCGACCTGTTTCAGCGAAGTGGGCGACTTCCACGCGGCGCCGGTTGCTGTCGCCGTCGCCTGCCTGGACCCGCAGGTCGCCTCCGGATGACTCCACGAAACTGACGTAGGGCATGCGATTGTCCCGGGCTATTTCGAGTGCCCGCATCCACTTCTTGCCGGCGTAGGGGGTGAGCGCACCGGCGAGGACGGTCGGGTCGTTGCCCATGATCACGCATTCGGTGCCGGCAATCACCCCGACGCCCACGACCATGCCTCCCCCCATGGCGTAGTCGGACTTGTAGCCGGCGAGGGCACTGATCTCCAGGAAAGGGGTGTCGGGGTCGAGGGCATTGAGGATCCGTTCACGAATTGGCATCTTCCCGCGTGACCGCAACCGGTCCATGGCCTTGGGGCCGCCGCCACCTTCGGCTTCGTCGAGCAACCGCTCGATTTCGTCGAGTTGTTCGAGCACATCCGATCGGTTCTTGGTGAACGCCTCGGATCCGGTGTCGACCTTGGTGGTCAGCGGAGGGGCCATCTGGGCTCTCATCATGGTGGCGACACTATCTACGGTAAGTAATGGGCGTCAAGATTATCCAGAACGGTACTGTGACCAAGGTCCCTACTTACGGCATAAGTGGGTGTGGGATGCTCGTTCGGTGTGACGGCCGAGATTGGGGGAGCAATGGAACCGATCGACATTGAGTGTGGTCTCGGGGAGATCGAACGCGACGTGGTGGCCACGGTCCACGTTTTCGCACGCGACATCATGCGTCCGGCGGGGATTCAGCTCGACAAGCTGGCCGACCCCTCGGAGGTGGTCGCCCCCGATTCGGTGCTGTGGGACGTCCACCGTCGCTTTCGCGAGCTGGGAATCGACGAGATCGCCAACGACGACACCATGGATCCGGTGGCCAAGGCCCGTCTCCGGGCCATGATCAGTGAGGAACTTGGATGGGGGGACTCCGGGCTCGCGATCAGCTTGGGGGTAGCCGGATTCCACCGGATCTTCGCGGAGCTCTCGGGCGACGTCGATCTGGTGGCCCGTTACACGGGTGAGGGTGCTTCCGACATCGGGTGCTGGGCCATCACCGAGCCTGATCACGGCAGCGACCAACTGTCGTTCGACGACCCGTTCTTCACCGATCCGGGGGTGAAGGCCAACTGTCATGCCCGACTCGAGGGCGACGAGTGGGTCGTGAAGGGTCAGAAATCCGCATGGGTCTCCAACGGCACCATCGCCGATGTGGCCACTCTGTTCTGCAACATAGACCCCACCCTCGGAATGGCGGGCGGCGGAGTGTGCATAGTGCCGCTCGATCTCCCCGGAGTGTCGCGCGGTAAGCCGCTCGACAAGCTTGGCCAGCGTCCGCTCAACCAGGGCGAGATCTTCTTTGACGACGTGCGTATACCCAAGGCCAACATGTTGGTCGGTACCGACACTTACCTGTTCGCGGTCGAACAGGTGCTGGCGCTGGCCAACATGTCGATGGGATCCACATTCGTCGGCGCCGCCCGGGCCGCGTAT
>CAZDYO010000536.1:0-2168 GCA_964509555.1 uncultured Acidimicrobiales bacterium | reverse complement strand
GCCAACCTGATCACGGATCAGGTTGGCACTCGGCGCCGAGGACCGCACCGATCTACCGGCGTCGACGTTGGCCGAACTGGCCAAGTCGGTTGAGCGCACCAGCGAGGTGGTGTCGTCGCGTCTCGGTCCCGCCGACGGCCTGTTCATGAGCGACGAGATCAGCGGTGCAGCCAGCCGCTAGCGAGAAGCGAGCAACCGTCTGATGATGACCTTCAGGCAGAGGGTCTCGTCGGTGCCCTCGAATATCGAAAGAACCCTCGCGTCGACGTAGTAGCGCGACACGTCGTACTCCTCCGCGTACCCCATGCCGCCGTGGATCTGCATGGCCTCGCGAGTGACCCATTCCGCGGCGCGGCAGGCGTAGGCCTTCACCATCGATGCCTCGACACCGGCCCGTTCGTCACCCTCACCCATGAGCGTTGCCACCCGTAGAGCGAATTGCCGGCAGGCCTGCGTGAGCATCGCCATACGTCCGAGCTTCGCCTTGGTCATCTGGTAGTCGCCTATGGGATTACCGAAAACAATGCGCTCAGCCGCGTAATCGCGGGCGGCTTCGTAGGCGGCCTGCATCACCCCGACCGCCCGGGCCGCGGTCTGCAGACGTCCGTTCTCGAACCCACCCATCTGCAGGTAGAAACCCCGGCCGAGGCCATCGGGTCCGCCCACCAGGGACTCTTCGGGAACCCACCAGTCGTCGAACGAAACCTCGAAGGAATGCATCCCGCGGTATCCGATGGTGTCGATGGCACGCCCCTGCATCCGTCCGCCGCCGGGGCCCTGCAGGTGGTCGAATTCGTGGCCGGAACCACGGGGTTTGGGCAGCACGAACAGACTCAGGCCACGATGATCGAGCGATGACGGATCGGTGCGGGCCAGCAACATCATCACATCGGCGCGGCCGGCGAAGGTGCACCAGGTTTTTGTGCCGTTGATCAGCCACCCTCCATCCGATGACGGAGTTGCCGAACATCGGATCCCGGCCACGTCGCTGCCATGATCGGGTTCGGTCACCGCCACGGCCACCATCACCTCGCCGCTGGCCATGCGCGGCAGCCACTCCGACTTCTGGCCGTCGGTCCCGCCGGTGATGAGGGCGCGTGTGAGAATCTCGGGTCGTGTGATCAGAGATCCGCCGGCACCTAGCGAACCACGTGACAGCTCCTCGGTGGCGATCACCATGCCCAGATAGTCGTTGGGTCCACCTTCGGCGAAGCCCCCGTACTCCGCCGGGATAGACAGCCCGAACACCCCCAGCGCAGCCATCTCGTCGATGAGGCTCTCCGGAACATCGGAGTTGGCACGATGGATCTCCGCGGCGACGGGCATCAGGCGATCGTCGGCGAACCGTCTGAAGGTCTCGGCCGCGAGCTCGAAGTCGGGATCGAGGTGGGGGGATGTGCCGGCAGCCAGCGACGACAACAGGGCCGGTGACCTACCGCTGGTCATCAAAGCGTCGAGTGTCGACAGTGATGTGGTGTTGGCTCCCCACGATCGGGTCCGCCCGGTGATCCTGCCGGAAATGTCGTGGGCCGCCTCGGCCACGAAAGCCGTGGCCAGGGCCCGTTCGGATTCGCCGTGAGCCGCGTACTCCAGAAGGCTTTGCGCCGCCGCCACGGCGGAGGCCGCATGGGCGATGTCGTAGGCGACGAGCTGGTGTTCGTCGAGATCGAGCCCACTGATCGAATCGAGGGCCCGTCCGACAATTGTCCGCATCACATCGACGGCGGCCACGAGTTGCTCATCGTTCATCGACTTGTTCATGCCCCGACGGTAGGCGTCCACCATGTCGGAGGCACAACCGCCTCCCTCATCCAATCAGCGGGGGGTCGAGACCCGATGACTGTCGAGGAAGGTGGACAGATTCGCCCGCGACATGGGGTGGGCCAAGTGGAAACCCTGGGCCCGGTCGCAACCGAGATCCTTCAGGCGCTCGAGCATCTCGCTGCTCTCGATTCCCTCGGCAACTACGTCGAGCCCGAGGTTGTGGCCAAGAGCCACGATCGACTTCACGATCGTCGCGGACGCCGAGTCGCCATCGGCCATGGCCAGCACGAACGACTTGTCGATCTTCACCTCTCCAACCGGAAGGCTCTGAAGGTTGGACAGCGACGAGTGTCCGGTACCGAAATCGTCGACCGAACCCCGCACGCCGATCAGACCGAGCCGGC
>CAZDYO010000535.1:0-2175 GCA_964509555.1 uncultured Acidimicrobiales bacterium | reverse complement strand
GTAGACGCAGGGCCCGGGATCGAACATGGTGTCGCGTTCGGAGACGGCGATGACCGCGAGTGCGTTGCCTCGGCCGAGCGCGGTGAGGGTGGTTCCATCGATCGGGTCGACGGCCACATCGGTTCGATAGGTGGAGCCGTCGCCGATCAACTCGCCATTGAAAAGCATCGGGGCTTCGTCCTTCTCGCCCTCGCCGATCACGACGATTCCGTCCATCGGAACGGTGCGCAGAACGTTGCGCATGGCGTCGACGGCAGCACCGTCGGCTCCGTTCTTGTCGCCTCGTCCCATCCATCGCGCGCCGGCCATGGCCGCGGCTTCTGTGACACGAACCAGTTCGAGTGCCAGGTTGCGATCCGGGGTCTGTTCGGAAGCTGTCGTCATGCCCATGACGGTACCCGAACGTCGGGCTGAGATGGGGGTTGGCCGATGACAGCGAAGCACGTAACAACGTGCGATCATTCATTTCGTGGCTCCATCATTTCGCTCCCCATTCCGAAAATCAGATGACCAGGATGAATCGGATGCGCCGCCGACTCCGGCCACCGACGCCGGAGGCGAATGGATCGCCTACGAGCTCCACGCTTGGGCCCAGGAGACCCGGTCCATGGCGTCGCAACTGCTCGTCGCCGACGGTGTGGTGCATTCGTGGCAGGGCACCACTCTCATGGTCCACGAGTCCGTCGAGGAGGTCGTCGACGGACTCCTCGAAGAGGTGCAGGTGGCAGGACGCCGGTCGCTTGAGGAGGATGAACCCAAAACCGCATTCGAGATGGACGGCTGGGACAACGACCTGCGCGAGGTTCTCGTCGAGCGACTGGTGGGCACCGGGGTCCCCCACGAATTCGACGACGATGGCGACCTTGTCATCCACGAGATCGACGAGGAACAGGTCGACATGATCATCGACGAGGTCCTGGCGAGGCGGGAGGAACACGACCTCGAAAAGCTCGAGGGGCTCGAGGCCAACGACCTGTTGAGCGCCCTGTTTCTTGCCACCGACCGGCTTCGTCGCGATCCGGGAGACTCCAATGGTGTGCTCGGGGTGATCGAACATGGTGAGCGCTTGGTGCGTTCGGCGGCGCCGTTCGGCTTTGAGCCCTCCTCATGGAGCCAGCTCCGTGACGCCACGGCGTTGTTGGTCGATCTCATTCAACAAGAGGAACCTCCGGTCGATGAAATCTCCGGTCAGGCCGAGATGTTGAGGGAGACATTGCGGGCTCTCGTCTGATCCGATCTGTCTACGATCGGCCGGGGCGCTACCTTGACCCGCGATGTTGCTCGCCGAGTTGGAGATATACCACTCCCGACCGATTGCCCCGACACGGCGGATCGCCCTCGGGTCGTGCAATCTTCCCTGCGACGACCCGCCGGGGGTGGGTGGCCTCCTGCTCGGGTCGGTGGCGGCCAGGTTCTCCGACGGCGCCGACGAAGAACTCCACGCCGATCTGCTCGGCTTGACCCATTTGCTGGAGGCCGGTCGAAGGATTCCGCAGCCCAGGCTTCGCCACAGGTTTCAGGTCGACAGGGTAGGGCTCACCCGCAGCACCCACCGCATCCACCGCCACGACGACGGGGAGTTGGCCGTCTCGTTTTCGGCTGCCGACGGGTCGCCGCTCCAATACGTACTGGCCGCTATCTACGCCGCCGGCATGGTTCCCAAGGCTTCGCGGGGACGGGTCCTGGCGACGGTGCGGAGGGGGCTGGCATGGAGAGGGCCGATCGGGCCGGAGCTCCTCAGACATCTGGCCGGGCGAACCGCGATCGGGAGCATGTCAGCAGGTTCTCTGGTTGATCCCATCGGATGGGCCATGAAGGTGTTGGGCCTCGACCCGTCTGCGTCCGGGTTCACCCGCGCCGCGGTTCAGCAGGGTTACCGGGAGGCGCTGCGCGAGGCCCACCCGGACCACGGCGCCAGCCACCACGATGCAGCCGTTCGGATAGCAGACATCTCCGAGGCCCGCCGAATCCTGATGTCCACCTGATCGGGCCCACCGCGGGGTCGCTAGGTTGTCCCCATGTCCGAAATCCCTGAACCGTTGGGGCTCCTGCTCGCCCATGGAGCCGGTGGCGACAGCAACCATCGACTCCTGGTGGCTCTCGAAGAACACTTGGACCTTCCGGTCAAACGATTCGACTTCCCGTACCGGAAACAGGGTCGGCGCCCTCCCGACC
>CAZDYO010000534.1:0-2177 GCA_964509555.1 uncultured Acidimicrobiales bacterium | reverse complement strand
AGTTGGCGAACGCAGCGGCCAAGGGCATCACGAAGAGGAAGACCATCGTGAGGCCGTGCATTGTGTAGACCTGATTGTAGAGATCTGCGCTCAGCACCTGTCCGTTGGGAACCGCGAGCTGGCTTCTGATCAGCAGGGCTTCCGATCCGCCCACCACGAAGAAGAACATGGCGGCAACGCCGTACATGATGCCGATCTTCTTGTGGTCGACGGTGCTCAACCAGTCACGCCATCCGTTGCCTCCCTTGGGACGTGTGAGTACACCGAGGGGGCGGTCGGCAAGGACCGGTTCGGAGGTTCCTATGCTGAGGGGTTTTTCGACTATGGCCATGATCTGCTCCCTCAGTTGACCTGTGTCTGTTGAATCTGCTGCAAGGTGGGCTTCGGCCCGAGGGTCGACAGGTACGCCACCAAGTCCGAAATCGTGTTCTCGGAGAGTCCGAGATTGGGCATGCCCCTGGGGATGGGATCGGTCGAGGCGTTGTCCTTGAGCGCAGCTGGGTTTCGCAGCCACGCCGACAGGTCGTCGCGATTCAGCGATCCATCCGCGTTGTAGAGGTTGAGCAGCGCACCGGCGAAGGTGGTGCGGCTGGCCAGATGGGTGAGGTTCGGTGCCGCCCCGGAGACCTGGTTGGCACCGTCGTAACTCAGATCATTGACACCGTTGATGAGGTGGCACGACGTGCAGTTGGAGATGAACGCCTCAACCCCCCTCGCGGCGGCGCTGGCGTCGTCGGGAAGTGTCGCACTTCCGTCGCTACGGTAGGCGGCCACGAGCTCCTCGGCTCCCGCGGGCACGGCTGCAGGCTGCATCTGGGTGTCGATCCAATCCTGGAAGTCGCTGTCGGTGACCGCAACCACCTGCATGCGCATTCGTGCGTGGGACAGACCACAGAACTCGGTGCACTGTCCGAAATAGACGCCCGGATTGTCGGCTTCGATCTTCCAGGGGCTGTAGCGCCCGGGTACGGCATCGCGTTTGCCGTTGAGCGCCGGGATCCAATGCGAGTGGACCACATCGCGCGAGGTGACTATGAGTTCGATCTCCTGACCCGCGGGAACCACCATCTGCCCTGATGTGACAATGTCGGCCGGCGGCAGATCCTTGGCGCTCGTTCCCCTGAGATCAGATGCAGTGATGTTGCTGGAGAGGTAGTAGCGGTACTCCCACCACCACTGTTGTCCGACAACCACCACGGTCGGTTCCCAGCTCTGGGTGGTGCCCTCCACCTGGATTTCCATGGCATTGGCCTCGGTGGAGTTGACCGAGATGTGGGTGATGAGCGTGCCCACGGCGATCACGGTCATGATCATTGCCGGAAGGATGGTCCAGCCGATCTCAAGAACGCTGTTTCCGTGGACCTGGGGCGGAAAGGCGTCGTCGTCCTCAGGCTCGCCGCCGTGGAATCTGAACCCTATGTAGATCACCGCGACGATGACCATGAGCAGGATCACACCGCCGGCAATGAACACCCAGTTCGAAAGAGTGTTGATCTCGCGCGATGTCGGCCCCTTGGGTTTGAGCGTGTCGAGCTCTGCGTTGTTTGCACAGCCCGACAGCACGAGACCGAGGAGGACGGAAAGGCCGAGGATCGATGTCCGTCGACTCATCTTGCGCATTGGCGCTCCTTGCAGGGGATCTTTACGGGCGCTACGCGCCAAGTGGCGAGATATCGGATTGCTCATTGGGCAATCCCGGAGTTGACGGAAGCCGGGCTGCTGACGATGGTTGTGATGGCTCCGGTGTGGCCTTCCTCATGGAACGACCGCTCGCCCACAACCGCGGCAACCACTCCACCGGCCAGGACGGCCACGCCGAGAGCGAGGGCCAACCCAGCGATGAGGTTCTTGCTCATTTTCGGCTTGGCTGCGTAGAGAACTGCGATCCCGAGGATCATGACGGCCGCGATACCCGCCACGGCGACGGCACCGTTCTTGGACACCGCCAGCAGGATTCGGGACATTGCCAGCACCACCAGGGCGACCACGGTCGCTCCGAGCGCCGGCACCTCAACGGGTGCCATCACACGGTTGCGGAGCTCGCGGTTGGCCTCGGGATCACCGGTGGCTCTGTCGGCCCAAGCCGTGGTCATCCACTCAAAGGCCACAGCCGAGCAGAGAACCAGACCGGTGACGAACACCGCTGTGTTGATCACGAGCCCGATCGCCATGGCCCC
>CAZDYO010000533.1:0-2182 GCA_964509555.1 uncultured Acidimicrobiales bacterium | reverse complement strand
GGTGTGATCGCCTCTGTGATGTTCCCCAACACCCAACCTCCCTTCGCGCCGGCGGCTGCCACCCAGTTCGAAGCCCCGCCGTATGGCGACGACATCGACCATCGTTGGGCCGGTCTACAGGCCCACAACCGGTGGCTGCTCGACATGGTCAACGAGGCTCCCGAGCGTCGGGCCGGAGTGTGTCAGATCTTCCTTGGTGACATCGCCGGTTCGGTGGCGGAGATCGAATGGGCCGCGGCCAACGGTCTGCGCGGGGGAGTGCTGGTGCCCGGTGCTCCGCCTGATTCGCCGTTCGATCCGCTCTACTCCGCGGCCTACGAACCCATCTGGGCCGCGGCCGCGGCCAACGACATGACCCTCAACCACCACGCCGGCGGGGCCACCCCCAACTTCGGCAACCACTTTCCGGCATCACTGGCGGTGTTCATGATCGAGGTCAAGTGGTGGTCGCAGCGGGCGTTGTGGCATCTCATGTTCTCGGGCGTGTTTGAACGCCATCCCGACCTTCGTTTTGTCAACACCGAAACCGGCACCGCGTGGGTGCCGGAGACCCTTGCCCAACTCGATTCGTTCTACGAGCGCATGAAATACAGCAGGTACGGGTCAGAGTCGATCTTCGGCGGCATGGCGGTGAAGGACATGTCGCTCAGGCCCAGCGAATACTGGAAGCGGCAGTGTTACGTGGGCGCCAGTTTCCTGCGGCCGACCGAGGCGGAACTTTGTCGTGAGATCGGTATCGACAACATCATGTGGGGCAGCGACTACCCCCACATCGAGGGATCGCATCCCCACACCCATGAACATCTGCGTCTCACGTTCGCAGGCCTTCCGGTGGAGGAGACCACCAAGTTGCTGACGGCCAACGCGGCCCGGGTCTACAACTTCGATCTCGAAGCGCTCGCACCACTGGCCGAACAGTGGTGTCCGACCAAGGCCGAGGTGGCCACCCCGATCGAGTATGCCGACATTCCTGAGGACGCCAAGGGTTGCCCGGCCATGAATCCTCTCAATCAGGTGGGTGCGCATGCGGGTGCCCAGCGGGAGGACGCATCGTGAGCGTCGATCATCTCGATGTGGATGGCATGGTCGCGGTGGTCACCGGCGGCGCCAACGGCATAGGCAAGGGCATCGTCAAGGCTCTGTTGTGCAAAGGGGCCACGGTGGTGATCGCCGACATCGAACAGGATGTTCTCGACGCCACGCTGTCCGAACTCGAAGATGCGGGTGATGTGAGCGGCTTTCGAACCGACATCAGCGACGTCGACTCGGTGGTCGCCTTGGCCGACCATGTTTTCGACACCCATGGCCGTTGCAACCTGTTGTTCAACAACGCCGGGGTCACCTCCGGTGGTGGAGGCAAGCCCTGGCAGCAGGAACCCAACGACTGGAAATGGTGTTTCGGGGTCAACGTGTTCGGCACAGCCAATTGCGTGTCCACGTTCGTTCCGAAAATGATCGAGTCGGGTGAGCCCGGCCAGGTGATCAACACATCTTCAGGCGACGGCGGTTTCGCGCCGGTGCCGATGGCGTCGGTCTATGCCGCCAGCAAGGCCGCGGTGAGTTGCTTCACCGAAGCCCTGCATCACAACCTGGTCAGCGAGGACACTGCGCTGCGGGCGTCGGTGTTCTATCCGTCAGGTGGGCTCATGCCCACCGGCCTGTTCACGGCGTCGCGCAATCGACCGGTCGAACTCCAAAGGGTCGGGCCGGGCACGGGCCGCAAGAGCATGACCTTCGAGCAGTTGAAGGATCTGCTCGAGAAGTCGGGCCGCGACGTGAAGGTCGCCGACCTCGATGAGCTGGGGGAATTCGTGGTCGATTGCGTCGAGGAACGGCGCTACATCATCGCCCGGGACCTCGACGACACCGTTGAGTTGCTCCACCGTCGAGCCGATGCCATCGCTCGTTTCGAGGTGCCACCCCACCACGACATGGGTATCTGATCCGCGAACTCTCGGTGGTCGGTGTTGCCGGAGGTGGCGATGGGCTGTAGTTCTGACACGGTGACAGACACCTCATCGGGTTCCACGAGCAACTCCGGCACCGACTTCATTCGCGAAAAGGTCAAAGCCGATCTCGCTTCGGGTCGCCTGGGCGGCCGCGTCCAGACCAGGTTCCCGCCGGAGCCCAACGGCTATCCCCACATCGGGCATGCCAAAGCCATCTGTCTCAACTTTTCGAT
>CAZDYO010000532.1:0-2183 GCA_964509555.1 uncultured Acidimicrobiales bacterium | reverse complement strand
CCCCTGTGACCGTCCCCAAGTCCAAGGTTCCGTTCCGTGTGGTGTCCGACTTCGAGCCGGCGGGCGATCAACCGGCGGCGATCGAGCAGCTCGCCGCCGGTGTGGAGCGAGGTGAAAGGTTCCAGACGCTTCTGGGCATCACCGGGTCGGGCAAGAGCGCCACCATCGCCTGGACCATTGAGAAGGTCCAGCGGCCGACCCTGGTGCTGGCCCCCAACAAGAGCCTGGCCGCCCAGCTGGCCAACGAACTCAAGGAGTTCTTCCCGGACAACCGGGTCGAATACTTCGTCAGCTACTACGACTACTACCAACCCGAGGCCTACATCGTCTCCAGCGACACCTTCATCGAGAAGGACTCCTCGGTCAACGACGAGATCGATCGCCTGCGCCACTCGGCCACCTCCTCGCTGCTGACCCGACGCGACACGATTGTCGTGGCATCGGTCTCGGCGATCTATGGGCTGGGTTCACCGGAGGAGTACGAATCACAGCTCCTGGTGGTGCGGGTCGGGGAGGAATACGACCAGCGTTCGCTGCTGAAGCGACTGGTCGACATGCAGTACGAGCGCAACGACATGAATCTCGTCCGGGGCAAGTTCCGGGTGCGGGGCGACACCATCGAGATCCACCCGGCCTACGACGAGACCGCGGTGAGAGTCGAATTGTTCGGCGACGAGGTCGAGCAGATCGCGGTTGTCGATCCTCTAACGGGTGAGAGAATCGAGACTCTCGACGAGTTGGTGGTGTTCCCGGCCACCCACTACGCCACCAGCCAGGAGCGGATGGCCAAGGCGATGGTCCGAATCGAAAAGGAGCTGCAGGAGCGGCTCGCCGAGTTCGCGGCCGATGGCAAACTGCTCGAGGCGCAGCGTCTGAGAATGCGCACCGAATACGACCTCGAGATGATGCAGGAGCTCGGCTACTGCAACGGGATCGAGAATTATTCCGGCCCGATCGACGGTCGTGGTCCCGGGGAGCCGCCCTACACCCTGCTCGACTATTTCCCCGACGACTTCTTGTTGGTGATCGATGAGTCCCACGTGGCCGTGCCGCAGCTCCACGGGCAATACGAGGGTGACCGGAGTCGCAAGCTCAATCTGATCGAGCATGGATTTCGGTTGCCATCGGCGGCCGACAACCGACCGCTCACCTTCGACGAGGTGATGGAGCGTCTCAATCAGGCCATCTTCTTGTCGGCCACCCCGGGCAAGTTCGAACTCGAGAAGTCGAGTTCCGTTGTCGAGCAGATCGTGAGGCCAACCGGTCTGATCGACCCGGAGGTCATTGTCAAGCCCACGAAGGGTCAGATCGACGATCTTCACGAGCTCATAAAGGGTCGGGTCGAGCGCGAGGAACGCGTGCTGGTCACCACTCTCACCAAGAAGATGGCGGAAGACCTCACCGACTACCTGCTCGAGCTGGGCGTGCGGGTTCGCTATCTCCACAGCGAGGTCGACACCGTTCAACGGATCGAGATCCTCCGGGATCTTCGCCTCGGCGAATTCGACGTGTTGGTGGGTATCAACCTGCTGCGGGAGGGGCTCGACCTCCCGGAGGTCTCCCTGGTGGCCATCCTCGATGCCGACAAGGAGGGTTTCCTGCGCAGCGAGACCTCGCTGGTGCAGATGATCGGTCGTGCCGCCCGAAATGTCGAGGGACAGGTCGTCATGTACGCCGATCAGGTCACCAACTCGATGCAGAGGGCCATATCAGAGACCATGCGCAGGCGCCGTCTCCAGATGGTCTACAACGAGGAGCACGGCATCGATCCGACATCGGTTCGCAAGGCCGTGACCGACATCCTCTCGCTCATCCGCCCGTCCGCCGACCGTGCCCCCGTGCCCGCGAATTCGAGCGACATGGCCAAGCGCCGTCGTGCCGTGGAGGATCTCGGTGATCTGCCCGAAGACCAGCTGAAGCGTCTGATTCTCACGCTTGAGGGTGAGATGCACGACGCGGCTGCCGATCTGCGTTTCGAATACGCGGCCCGCTTGCGCGATGAGGTCAAGGAACTCAAACGCGAGCTCCGCGACATGCGCTGAGTCGGCTCGGGGGATCTAACAAGGGGCGCGGCATCTGCCGATAGATCGCGGTGACCGCCCCCACAACCTCCCAACCGGCCCCCCCCACCCGGTTTTGTGAACGTTTCGAGTCCCTTTTGGGACTCGAAACGTTCACAAAAC
>CAZDYO010000531.1:0-2183 GCA_964509555.1 uncultured Acidimicrobiales bacterium | reverse complement strand
GTGCCATTCGGCCGCGGCCAGGGCCTCTCTGCGGAGGCCGGAGCCAATTCGCTCACCAGTGACCTGCTGGGCGACATCGCCGGCGGGCCAACCTTTTGCGACAATCTGGTTGAGGTCGAGGCGGTCGTTTGACCCGGTGAGGTGACGATCACCCCACAGGAATACGATCGCATCATGCGCACAATCAAGGCTCTGATGATCGTCGCCGCGCTCGCTCTGATCGCGGCATCGTGCGGCAAGGACGGCCAGCCGTTGGGCAGCCCCCCGCTGCCCACACCGCCCACCACCGAAACCATCGCACCGCCCGATTCCGCGGCACCAACCACCACCGCACCCACAACCGAGGCAACCACCACCGCACCCGCTGAGACCTCGACCAGCACCACCACCTCGCTGCCCTCCGACAACGCCGTACCCGAACCCGACGCGACCGCAGTGGCCGCGGCCCTGGCCAGTGGATGGAGCGCTGTCACACTGCGGGCAGGCGACACCGGAATGCCGAAGAAGATCGCCGACAACGCCGGGCTTCAGGTGATCACCGGCAGTTCGTTCTCGGGATGCTGTTTCGAATACGGCGACCTCTTCGTGCTGCAAGCAGACGAAACCTGGGCCGACATCACCGACCCCGCGTTGCAACCCCTCGATCCGCTGCCCCCCGGCGGTCAGCCGTTCATCGGTGACGGTCCCTTTGATCTGCAGGTGATCGACGGTTTGTTCGTGGCCCCGGGTGCCACCGTGTTCGATCCGGGAACCGGTGATCAGCCGATCCCGTCGCCCCGCATCTGGTCGAGCCCTGACGGCACCTCGTGGTCCTCCCAGGAGATCGCCGCTCAGGGCACTGTCACCTCGGTGATCAACACCTCCAATGGAGACATTGCCATCATCGACGACGGGGTGGATACCAATACGTTGTGGCGTTCGCCGGATGGCCAAACATGGTCTGTCGATCCTTCAGTCGACATCACCGCGGCCGAGAACCTCGCCCCCGGTGACTTCAGCTTCGGTTCCAGCGATCGCATCGACCGGGTCGGCGAAGAGCTCGTGATCAGCTCAGACATCGGCCCGGCCCTACTGGTTTCCGACGATGACGGCCTCACCTGGCATTCACCCGATCCCACCATGGCATCGGGCAATTTTGTGGCCACCAACGGTGGGGCCATCCTCCTCACACCGGACCAGATCCTCCACACCTGGAACGGCACGGACTGGACCCCGCTCGGGGGGGTGCCCGCTCCGCTCATGACCGATTCTGGAATCAGCATCGACACCTTCGGTTTGGTGGCCGTCGACATCGGCAACTCAACAGTGATATGGCCCGGCGGAGATCCCTTCTCACCCAACGCGGGCCGCTTCTGGGTGGCTGACGGGTCCACGGATTGGATCGAGGTCGGAATCGACCCGGTTTTTGCTCCAGTGGCCGACGGGCCGGTGACCATCACCGACATGATTCTCGGTGTCGACGGCAGGGTCGAGGCAATCGGCACCGTACCCAGGCCGTTCCAGGGCAACAAGCCGCTGAACGACTACATGATCTGGACCCACCCGACCCTCACGTCCGACCAGTGACCGACCGAACCTGAAGCGAATTTCAGGCTCTTTCAGCGTGCCTTAAGGCCGCTGGTTCATGCTGACAACGTGCATCCGGACGCTGCAGCAGCCACCAGATCAACCAGACACCTCACCCGGTATCTCGTGCTGGCAGCCATCGCGTCCGGCCTGTTTTTTCTGGTCGCCACGGAGACCGGGATCATCGCCACCATCGTGTCTGGTATCGGGCAGGTATCACCCCTGCCGGCGATCATCGGTATCCTTCTCTCGCTGGCGGCGATCCTCAACCGGGGTTTGTTGTCAACATGGGCCCATCGTGGGGTCGGCCTTGAGGTCGACGCAATGCCGATGACCCACACGGCAACCGTCGGGTTCGCGGCCAACAAGATTCTCCGATCAGGGGGTGCCTCCGGACTTGCCGTCTATGTCAGACACGGGAAACGTCGCCGGCACGCCCCGGGACGTGTGGTCGGGGCGTGCGCGCTTGCGTCGGTGGCTTCGTTCGCGGCGCTCGGTGTTCTCATGTCGACCACGGTCGCGATTCTTGCGCTCACCGGCAGCCTGGCCGGCTGGTGGCTAGCTGCGTCCGTCGGGTTCGCCGTCTACTCGACTTTTCTCGCGGCGCTGATCGTCAC
>CAZDYO010000530.1:0-2188 GCA_964509555.1 uncultured Acidimicrobiales bacterium | reverse complement strand
TGCCACTCCTACCGCGCTGACGAGATCCTCATGTTCCTCGGCATCTGCAAGGAGTTCGGCATCGAACGCCCCACCTTCCAGCACGTGCTGGAGGGCTACAAGGTGGCGCCGGAGATGGCCGCCCAGGGCGCCATGGGCAGCACCTTCTCCGACTGGTGGGCCTACAAGATCGAGGCCTACGACGCCATTCCCTGGAACGCCGCCCTCATGCACCGGGCCGGTGTGATCGCCATGCAGGTGTTGTTCGCCGGCTCTGATGAAGCCCCGGAATGTGGGGGGCTCGGCGTGTTCGAGCAGCACATTCACCGACGTCCCGAGGGCCTGAAACGTCCACAGATGCAGTGGAACATCATCAAGCAGACCCGGCCGGGTCATCCGATGTTCGATGGCCTGCCCGAACAGCCGTGGGCCTACTTCGTGCATTCGTATGCGGCGGAGCCAGGGCCGGATGTGATCGCCACCTGCGACTACGGAGACCATCTCGTGGCTGCAGTGGCGCGTGACAACGTGTGGGCGGCCCAATTCCATCCTGAGAAGTCCGCCGAAGTCGGTCTGCGCATCCTCGCCAATTTCGTCGCCACCGCGGCCAACCATTCCGGAATCGAGTTCTGATGGATCTTTATCCGGCAATCGACATCCGCGCCGGTCGTTGCGTGCGCCTCCACCAAGGCGACTACGGGCAGGAGACTGTCTACGGCGACGATCCCGTTGCCCAAGCCGTGGCCTTCGCCGAAGCCGGTGCAACATGGATTCACGTGGTCGACCTCGACGCGGCCCGTTCCGGCACCCCCGAGAATCGCGCCGTGGTGGAGTCGATCGCCTCGGCTGTGGATGTTCCGGTTCAGACCGGTGGGGGAGTTCGCTCCGTTGAGGCCGCCGAGATTCTCTACGACAGTGGTGTCGAGCGGGTGGTGATCGGCACAGCTGCCCTTACCGACCCGGGTCTCGTGTCCACGCTGGCCACCTACCATCGCGTGGCAGTCGGTCTTGATGCCCGCTCCGGTGAGGTGGCCACCGACGGCTGGCTCAGGGGATCCGGTCGGAGCGTCCTTGATGTCGCCCGATCGTTCGAAGATGCGGGGGTGGACGCCTTCGTGGTCACCGACATCGCCCGCGACGGCACTCTCGAAGGCCCCGACCTGGCAGGCCTCAGCGACATGCTCGCCGCCACCCCGGTCGATGTCATCGCGTCGGGTGGGGTCGGCTCGATCGACGACCTGAGAGCACTCTCGGCGCTTGAGTCGTGTGGTCGACATCTGTCGGGTGTGATCGCCGGAAAGGCCATCTACGAAGGCCGGGTTTCGGTTGCCGAAGCCGTCGCCGCGATCGCAGCGGGGCAGTCATGACCATCAAGGCCACCAGAGTGATTCCGTGCCTCGATGTCGACGCCGGTCGCGTGGTCAAGGGCATCAACTTCGTCGACATCCGTGATGCCGGCGACCCGGTCGAGTTGGCAGCCATCTACGACGCCCAGGGCGCCGATGAGTTGGTGTTCCTCGACATCACTGCGTCGTCCGACCGGCGCGACACCACCGTCGAGATGGCACGGGCGGTCGCGGAGAAGGTGTTCATCCCGTTCACGATCGGCGGAGGCATCCGAACAGTCGACGACGCCCGGCGGCTGCTGATGGCCGGTGCCGACAAGGTGAGCGTGAACACGGCGGCGGTCAAGCGGCCGGCTCTGGTGTCCGAAATCAGCCGGGAGTTCGGTAGTCAATGTTGTGTTGTGGCGATCGATGCCAAATCGTCCACCGACACCGAGAGCGGTTTCGAGGTGTTCACCCACGGAGGTCGCACCCGCACGGGGCTTGATGCCGTCACCTGGGCGCGTGAGGTGGTTCGCCTGGGTGCCGGAGAAATCCTTCTCACCTCAATGGACCGGGATGGAACCAAGGACGGATTTGATCTCGGCCTGACCGCCGCGGTGAGCAGCGCGGTGGACGTGCCTGTCATTGCCAGCGGCGGTGTTGGCACGCTTCGTCATCTGGTGGAGGGAGTGGTCGAAGGCGGGGCCGACGCGGTTCTGGCCGCCAGCATCTTCCACTTCGGTCAACACACCGTGGGCGAGGCCAAACGATTGATGATCGACCACGGGATCACCGTCCGCCCAGCCCAATGATCCGAGCGCGGCTCAGGAATCGCGTGAGTTGATCAGGTCGGCCCAGAGTTGGGCCTCGCGCTTGCTCAT
>CAZDYO010000529.1:0-2191 GCA_964509555.1 uncultured Acidimicrobiales bacterium | reverse complement strand
CGGGTTCGGAGGAATGGGCCATGAGCAGTTACGTGCTGATGAAGATCCTCGAATCATCACCCGAGCGCTACGACCGCGGAATCCGCATGCTCAACGGCGCAAGAGTCGGTGCCGTTTACGAAGCCATCGCCAACATTGCCGCTCGGCCCGGCGCCCATGTGCTCGACATCGGCTGCGGGACCGGCAACGTCTCCATAGCGTGCGCCCAGCGCGGCGCCGACGTGACGGGCATCGACATCAATGCCGGGATGCTGGAAGTTGCCCGCTCCAAACCCCCACCACCGGTCGGTTCCGTCGAGTTCCTGCAGGCAGCTGCTGCCGAAATTGAGGACCACTTCGCTCCGGGGACATTCGACTCGGTGGTTTCGTGCCTGGCCCTGAGCGAAATGTCGCCCGAGGAACGGGCATACACACTGCGGGCCGCTCACCGGGTACTCAGGCCCGACGGCCTCCTCGTGATCGCCGACGAGGTGCAACCCGCGGGCCGGTTCCGTCGGCTGGCCCACCGCCTGGCGAGATTTCCATCGGTCATGGTCACGTGGCTTCTCACCCAGACCACCACTCGGGCGATTCCCGACCCGACGGGGATGGTCGGGACTGCCGGATACCAACAAGTGGAGATCGCTCAACATTTCGGACGAACACTGATGATGGTGTCGGCCCGCCGCTCACCCGGACCCGGGCCCGGAGGCAACCATGCGTGACCTTCTGCTCAGACTGTTCCCCCACCGACACCCGACCGGTCTCGTCGAGATCGGTGATCCGGGTCGGGATTCCCCGGTGATCGTCACCGGCAACTACACCCTCACGGTGCGGAGGATGAAGCGAGTTCTGCGTGGCCGCGATGTCCACCTGCTCGTGGCCGACAGCGGAGGGATCAACGTGTGGTGCGCGGCCGGCGGCGGACATTTCACCCACCACGATGTGGTGAGCGTTCTCCGAACATCGGGGATCTCGGATCTGGTCGACCATCGGCGCGTGATGCTGCCGCAGCTCGGGGCCACCGGAATCGAGCGCCGATACGTGGCCGACAAGACCGGGTGGGAGCCCCACTGGGGGCCCGCCCATCTGGAGGATCTGCCCGATGTTCTCGACCGCGCCGGGCGGGTGCCGGTTGCGGATCGAAGGGTGCGCTTCGGGTTGCGTGACCGGGCCGAGATGACCACGGTGTGGGCTTGGCCGATGGCACTGATCGGTGGTGGCATCGGCTTCGCGGTTGGCGGAGTTCCACTGGCCGCGGCCGTGGTCGCGGCAATGGTCGCCATCACCTGTGCCGTGTTCGCCTTGGTCGGCCGGGTCCCCCTCTCGGGACCGTGGCGATTCGCAACTCTCGGTGTCGTCGCATCAATCGGCTTCGCCGGCGTGTTGGTGCTGATGGAAGCCTCAACCGCTGTCGACACTCGGGAGCTGGTTCTGATCGGCGCGGCCGCCGCCACCACAGCCGGCCTGCTCGCCGTCGATCTCCCCGGCACCACACCGTGGTATCCGAGCGCCATGGCCAAGGACACGTTCACCGTGGAGTTGCTGAGTGATGTGTGCACCGGAGCAGCCGATTGCGTGACGGTCTGCCCCCGCGGTGTTCTGCGAATGAACGGGCACCTGCGCAAGGTCGAGATCGTGGAGCCAGACCTGTGCATCCAGTGCGGTGCCTGCATCGTCCAGTGCCCAGAAGACGCGCTGCGTTTCCGTCGTCCGGATGGCCGAGTGGTCGAGCCGGAGACCATTCGCACAACCCGCCTGAATCTGCTCGGAAGCCGTACCATCGAGGTGTCGCACTAACGGGCGTGTGCGGCGCTTTCCCGTCAGTTTCCCCGCGTCCGAAAGTCCGCCATGATCGGTCTCGTAAGTCTCTTCATCGTTGTCATCGCATCACTGCTCGTAACCCGGGTGGCCACAACAATGCTCGTGCTCACCGGCTTGTCGAAGGACATCGCTCAATTCCAGGCCAGGTCGGCCTTCTACGGGGTCGGGTTCACCACCAGCGAATCCGAGTTGGTGGTCAACGATCCCCTGCGTCGCCGGATTGTCATGGCCCTCGGCCTTCTCGGCAATGCGGGTGTGTTCACCGTGCTCGTCTCGCTCGTCCTGTCGTTCAACAACGTCGACAACTCCGGACAGGCCCTGCAGCGGATGGGGCTGCTTGCCGGCGGCCTCACCATCGTGTGGTTGTTTTCCACCAGCCGTATCGCCG
>CAZDYO010000528.1:0-2194 GCA_964509555.1 uncultured Acidimicrobiales bacterium | reverse complement strand
GAAGTCGTGGATCCACCTACGGCGCAGCGGGCGCCGTCGTGGTGGTTGGTGTTGCGTCGATGATCTCCCATGCGAGCTGACCATCGAGAATGCCGACATTGATCAACCAGAGTTGGCCCTCGCCCTCGAAATCAACCTTCACGGTGGGCCCAACCTCGTTGTGGACGTACGACGAGTAGCCAATGGCCGCCTCGGTTCGAACAACGTGCACCTGCCCGTCGAGGAGCTGGAACTTCGCGGCCCCCACGCCTGGTACTTCCACCCATTGGTAGACGGGTGCCGGCGGTCTGGCTTCATCCCAGAAGGCCTGTTGGACCTGGCCGTTGTCATCGATCCAGGCCTTGCCATGCCAGAGCCAGGCGCCGTCGGTGAACACCACATGCACGTTCCAACCCTCGGCCTTGACCACGTCGTGGGTGTAACCATCGACGTCGGTCACGTTCCCCAGAAAGAGCACGTTGCCGTCGCGCTCGACCACGAACGATCCCTTGCCCTCGACGGGGATCACCCACCGGTTGACTGCGGCGGTGGTCGTGGGGGGTTCGGTGACCGGTGGCGGCTCCGTGACCGGCGGTGGGATGACCACGTCGGTGACCCTCACCTCGATCGTGTCGCGAACACCGGGAGTGATACGGATCGCCTTGAAGACCTCGCCATCGGCGATCACCACCACGAGCACACCGTCGACGATTTCGTCGCTGACCAACTCCCATCCGGCGGTCGGTTCGATCGAGTTCAGAATGAGTGAGCCGTCGTGCGGGATCACCGTGGCGACTCCGAATTCACCCAGCACCACGGTGCGGGGCTTGTCGACATCAACAGGTTCCTCAGTCGGTTCCGTGGTTGATGGCGGAGGAGCAGCCTCGATCCCAAGAGTCGTTGTCGCCGGCACGGCGAGAGTCGTCGTCGGCCGGGACAATGTCGATGACGCCGTGTCCAACACCGCCCCGTCACCTTCCGCGGCCATCGCCGCGGCACCAAAACCAACGAGCGGGATCAGTGCGAGTCCGGCGGCGACCCGCCTGATGTGGGAGACACGCGCCTTGCGCATCCTCGGCCGAAGAAGCTCAAGCGTGATCTCGACCTCGTCGGTGGAATTCTTGAAGTTCGTGGGAACGGTGCTCATGGCGCCACCTTCTCCAGGCCGACTCGCTCGGCCATGCCAGGAGCCAGGGCCTTTCGGGCCCGGCTCAGATGAAATCGGAATGCGCCCGGGGTGATGCCCATCTGCTCGGCTGCTTCGTCGGTGTTGAAACCCGCCCGGTAGTAGAGATCCACAGCACACCGCTGACGTCTGGGAAGGTCCTTCAGGACATCATCAAAGTCGTCAGGAACCTCAGGTTGGGAGACAATCGCACTCACCGCCAGGCGGGGCAGCGCGTTCTCGCGGACCACAGCCCGGCGACGACCGTCGCGCACGACGTTGACCGCCACCCGGCGCACCCACGCCGCGGGTTCTCGATAGTGAGAAATCCTCCACCAGCGGGCATACGCCCGGACGTAGGCCTCCTGGGCGGCATCGTGTGCATCGTCGCGGCCGACGCCGTCACGGCGTAGGCCGCTGACAGTGGCGGTGTACGTCTCCTTGAAGAAACCGTCGAAATCCCGAACCATTTCCATCCCCTGGCGGTGTGTCGGCTTGCATCCCCAATCGCCTCCCTCGCATGTCTCACGTGTGAACACCGAGAAATGTTTGGCCTGCACGAAAGAAATCTTCGGAACCCCATCGGCATCGGCGCGTCAGGCTCATCTCCTGAGGGTGAGCAGTGGAAAAGGATCGGGCTCAGCTAGGCGGACGGATCCTGCAGATCGGCACACCAGACGGCCAATCCGGCCCGGCCACCGAGCTTGCGTCGCAAAAGCGGCTCGGCCCCCGGCGAGATGTTTGTGATGAACACTTCTATGCCTGCCGATTCGGCATCGTCGAGGAATTGTTCGATCACCAGCACCGCCGAGTAATCAACACGCCCGGCGCCGGCCAGGTCGATGATGACCGTCTCGGTGTCGGGATGCTCGGCCAGCGCATTGTTGAGCAGGTCGGCTATACGCCCCGACGAACCAAACCAGAGCACACCGCGAGGCTTGGCAAACAGCGACTTCTCCGAGTGTTCAATCTCGGAATGAACATCGATCTCGCGCCACAGATGGACGATGAGCGACACCGACATGCCGATGAGGATTCCCCGGTCGACAC
>CAZDYO010000527.1:0-2196 GCA_964509555.1 uncultured Acidimicrobiales bacterium | reverse complement strand
GGCACGCTTCGGCCCAACAAAGGGTCGATCCGTTACGAAGGCCGCTTGGCTGCGCTTCTCGAGTTGGGAGCCGGCTTCCATCCCGATCTGACCGGCCGAGAAAACATCTACCTCAACGGCTCGATCATGGGCATGTCGAGCCGCCAGATCGACCGGATCTTCGACGACGTGGTGGCCTTCGCCGAGTTGTCGCCGTTCATCGACCAGCAGGTGAAGTACTACTCGTCGGGCATGTATGCCCGTCTGGGCTTCGCCATGGCGGTCAACGTCGATCCCGAGATCCTGCTGATCGACGAGGTGCTGGCTGTTGGCGACGAAGCGTTTGCCCGCAAGTGTCTCGATCGGATCGACCAGTTCCAGAAAGCCGGCACCACGATTCTGTTCGTGAGCCATTCGGTGGAGTTGGCCCGTGAGTTGTGCGATCAGATAGCGGTGCTCGACGCCGGCAAGATGATTGCGTTCGGCGACCCCAACGATGCGGTTCGTGCATATCGTGCCTCGCTCCACGAGCGTGGGCTCACCGCGGTCGGTGATTCGGGTCAGATTCTCGCCACCGGCGAGGTGAAGCTCGTCGAGTCCTGGGTCGAGATGCCTCACGAGGCCCGAGATTGGGTTCGCCCCGATGAGCAGTTGCGCATCCACGCGGTCTACGAGACCGCCGCCAAGATCGACGACATCCTCTTCGCCATCGCTCTTCACGATCAGCGGGGCACTCTGGTCCATTCGAGCAACTCGCTGGTGATGGGCACTGAGATCAAAGAAGTCCATGGGCGGGTGCATGTCACATATCTCCTCACCCACATCCCGTTGCTTTTCGGCACCTACGACATCAGCTTGGGCGCCCACACACGCAATGGCGGCTACGTCTACTCCCAAGAAGACGCTGTGTTGCGGTTCAACGTGGGCGATTCCGCCAAGGCCGACGGAATCGTGGAGATGCCGTTCTCGATCAAGGTCGAACAGGTAGATGTGAAAGTCGGCTCCGACTGAGTTCAATCGCCGACTGCAACAGACCTTCGTAGCGGTCGAGCACATCGGCCCAGGCATAGTGGCGGGCCACGTATCGGCGACCCGAATCTCCGAGCGTGCGCCGGGCCTGCTCCGACTCGATGAGCAGCCTCAGTGATGCCTCGAAGCTGGCATAGTCGTGGTAGAGCAATCCACCGCCGCTGCGCAGAGTCTGGCCCGCTGTGGCTGGGCAATTTTCCTGCACCAGCGCCGGCACGCCTGCGGTCCACGCCTCGGCGAGAACCAAGGAGAAGCTTTCCTTCCAGCTCGGTTGGAGCAGCACCATGGCATTCGACATCACCATGTCGCGCGTGGCCTGGTCGACGAAGCCGGTCGTGATCACATCGGGGTGATCAGGGATGTCGGTGGTTTGATGGCCGACGATCACGAGAGCGAGGTCGCCTGGCCACCGGCGTTTGTATTCGGTGAAGTACCTCACTGCGTCCATCGAACCTTTGGCAGGATCGACGCGGCCGACCACTGTGAGGTATGGGCGGCCACCTGCTGGGTCGGAGATGTGGGTCTGGGAATCCACGCGGATCGGGTCGACTCCGATGCCGAGAAGCTCAACCCGGGCGCGGTGTCGGCTCCGCGCCGAGATCAGATCGGCCTCCTCGGGCGTTGAGACCACGAACAGGTCGGTGTGGTCGAACATCGAGTCGAACACCTGCAGGTCGATTTGTGGCTCGGAGTGGGCAGTCGGGTGGACGAGCGTGGGACCAAATGGTGAGGCGAGCGAGATCCCGGTGGCGGTGGTGGGGTAGAGGTAGGTGAAGAACGCCGTGATGTCGGTGGGCTTGCGAAGATGGTCGCCGATACCTGCGAGTGTCGGACCCTCGAGGAGTAACCAATCGTTCTGGGCAGATGGAGCCACCGGCCGGTCGGCAAAGGCCACCCGTTGGTCGAGGTGGGCGAACCGGGCGGGGTCGCGCTGGAATTTGGCGGGCAACCGCGTCACCGTCACGCCCGACTCCGATGTAGTGCCGGTCGGATGGGCCTGTTGCCATGTGAGGTAATCGGTGGCCGTGCTGGTGACCACCTCCACGTCGTGGCCACGATGGGCGAGCCGCGTGGCCACGGATCGGCAGAAGCTCTCGGCCCCGCCGGCAACATCTTCGCCCCAGCGCTGAACCACGGCACGAATTTTCACGGCGTAGAAACCGATGCTGCGAGGGACAGCGCAATGTA
>CAZDYO010000526.1:0-2198 GCA_964509555.1 uncultured Acidimicrobiales bacterium | reverse complement strand
GAATCCCGCCCGAGCAGGTGGCAGCCGACGTCTTCGACGCGCTCTCGACCGAGCGTTTCTACGTGCTTCCCCATCCCCAGTACATCCGCCAGATCCGTGACCGGGTCGACTGGATCGCCACGGGCCGTGCCCCATCGAGTTGGGACATCTGAGCCCTTCATGGCCGATGCCTCCGATCACATGCTGGCGGCGCGCATCGCATCGGACACCGGCAATTTGTTGGTCGAGCTGCTCGAACAACATGAGGATTCCGGGCGACCCAAAGGTGGCATCGAGTATCTCGGTGACCGCACCGCCCATGAGTTCATCGTCGATCAGTTGGCGCGTCATCGGCCCGGAGATGCCGTACTTTCGGAAGAGGGCTACGACAACCCGTTGCGACTCGGAGCCGACCGGGTGTGGATCGTCGACCCCCTCGACGGGTCATCCGACTACGGCTGGAGCGCCAGTTGGTCGGTCCATGTCGCGTTGGTCGAGGGAGGGCGGGCGACCGCGGGAGCGGTGGCCGTCCCGGGATGGGAAACCACCTGGGCGACCGAGCCGACGCCCCGACCGGTCATGTCGAGGCTGGCCGACAAGCCCCTGATCCTGGTGGCGCGGTCGCGCCGCAACGTCGACGGACGTCTGCTCCACGCGGCGATCGATGCCGACATAGCGGCGATCGGTTCGGCGGGCGTCAAGGCCATGGCCGTGGTGCGGGGCGAGGCCGATGCCTACGTGCATGGCGGCTATCTCTACGAGTGGGACTCATGCGCGCCGGTGGCGGTTGCTCTGGCCGCGGGGCTGTCGGCGTGTCGGGTCGACGGCAGCGCTCTTGAGTTCAACAAGGCCGAACCGACCACCGACGGTCTCGTCATCTGTCGCCCCGAACTCAGAGATGACATTGTGGAGGCGTTGGCGCCGCTCGCCTGAACTGGCTGAAGAAAGCTTCACGATCTTGTACAAGAAACACATCTCCCGCTCCCTTGAACGCCACGTGAGGGCGACGCGAGATCACACATGGCGAGTTCTGCTGGAGCAGATCGAGGCCACCGCCGGGCCTTACGTGGTCGAAGGATCCCCGCCGCCACACGGCGAAGGGGCCGTGCTTCACCTGATGCTCGACCCGTCGAAACCGCCGTTGGTGGAAATCGTCCTGTCGTTCGAGCCGCCCTGGCGTCGGGCCTACAAGATCGAGGGAGACACCGGTCTCGACATGTATCACGGAACCTTCGCCATTCGTGACGACGGGCCCGAGTGTCACCTCATCTGGGGTGTGGTCGTCGACCCGGAACCCAGTGCCGAGGGCCTCGAGTTCCTGGAGTTGGCGATCTCGGTGATCGACGGATTTCTGGATCGTGTTGTGTCGGTCGCCGAGGGTGGAGCGGACGAGCGTGACCACTGACCAGTGTGATGAAGAGACCATGACGGACATCGATCGGGTGGTGGCGCGCGACCAGATTCGCCAGCTGGCCTACCGCTACGCCGACGCGGTTGACCGCCGCGACATCGGGCAGATCGCCGGTCTCTACTCCGCTGCCGCGCGGTTCGGGCCGTATGGCACCGGACCCGACGGCGCCCGCGGATTCTTCGACGCCGCCTTGTCGACGATTGGCGTGGCCTTCCTATTGGTGGGCAATCACATAGTCGAGTTCGATGGACCCAGCTCGGCCCACGGGGTGGTTTCGTGTCATGCCCACATCGACGACCACCACGAGGGCCTGATTCAACAGCTGATCCGTTATGAGGACACATACGTGAGGGAACACCGGACCTGGCTCTTCGCCAAGCGAAGACATCTTCTGTGGCTCGGCTGGAGACATGCCGATGATGAACCGCTCTCCCAGGCCCCGGCCAATTGGCCCGAAAACCAGGTGGGACTCGGTTCGGTGCCATACGACGACCCTTCGTGGCGACGCTATTGGGACGACCATCAGGTTGAGCGCCGACCAGGCGATCCCGCCCACTCACGATCAACATCCAAGACAGGGGACACCAGTCCATGACCAAGCCCGAACCTGCCACCGTCCTTGCTCCGCTGATTTCCGATGTGGGAGGCCGATTCATGTCCGATCCAGTCGGATTCGGCCGCGCCGGGGAGATGCAGGTGGAGCCGGGAATGGGCGTCTACGTCGCCGGGCGGTTCGGGGTGCTCGGGCGCGTCCACGCCGACGTGGTCGTTGCCTCCGCGGTATTCATCGAACCTTCGTTCCTGAGCG
>CAZDYO010000525.1:0-2201 GCA_964509555.1 uncultured Acidimicrobiales bacterium | reverse complement strand
GGTGTTCGCCGACGACACCGCACGGGTCGCGGCTGCCCACGGGCTTGCAGTGTCGGTCATCCGCGGGCCCCACCCAACTCCGGTCCTGGCGTTCGCTGTCCGGGAACTCGGAGCTCACGCCGGGGTGATGATCACTGCCAGCCACAATCCGAAGGCCGACAACGGCTTCAAGGTCTATTGGAGGGACGGAGCCCAGATCGTTCCTCCGATCGACTCCGAAATAGCTTCTGAGATCGATGCCGTCGGGCTGTTGTCGGACACCGATCTGGCAGATCCCGACGACCCCCGAATCCGCGACACCGACGATGATCTGATCTCCGGGTACGTGAGCTCGGCGACGGGTGTCATCAGCTCCTCATCGCCGCGCGACCTCAGCATCGTTTACACGCCGGTTCACGGAGTGGGTCGGGAGGTCTTCCTGCGGGCATTCGCCGTCGCTGGATTTCCCGAACCCATCGTGGTTCCCGAACAGGGCGACCCCGACCCCGACTTTCCCACGGCGGCCTTCCCCAATCCCGAAGAGCCCGGTGTTCTCGACCTGGCGACAACATTGGCCGCCACACGCGGCGCCGACATCGTGATTGCCAACGACCCCGATGCCGACCGGCTGGGGGTGGTCGTGCCCACCGACGATGGTTGGCGCACGCTCACCGGAAACGAAATCGGCTGCCTGCTGGCCGAACATGTGTTGTCGTCGGGTCGTGGCCACGATCGAATCGTGGCCACCACAGTCGTGTCGTCGCGGTTGCTCTCGAAGATCGCGGCCCGTCACGAGGTTCACTTCGAGGAGACCCTCACCGGTTTCAAATGGATCATGCGGCCGGCCATCGAACGTACCGACCTGAGGTTCGTGTTCGGCTACGAGGAGGCGCTCGGCTACTGCGTGGGCGACTCGGTTCGCGACAAGGACGGCATCAGCGCCGCCTTGGCTTTCGCCGAGATGGCGGCCACCGCCAAGGCCGAGGGTTCTTCCATCCCGGCCCTGCTCGACGAACTCCATCGCCGTCACGGGGTCCACGAAACCTCACAACGATCTCTGCGATTCGAAGGCAGCGACGGACCCGAGAAGATGGATGGGCTCATGCACCGGTTGAGGTCCGACCCTCCCCGGTCCGTCGGGGAACTCGTGGTCGAATCGGTCACCGATCTACTTGATGCCGATACCGGTTTACCCCCGACAAGCGCGTTGATTCTCGACCTGTCGGGCCCCACCAGGTTGGTGGTGCGACCGAGCGGCACCGAGCCAAAGTTGAAGATCTACGGAGAGGCGGTGAACACGGTGCTGGGTGACCGGAGTTCGGCACAGATCGAATCGGCCCACCGGTCGGCCACCCGTCGACTCTCGCAGGCGCTCGACGCCACCATCGCGCTGCTCGACTTTCAACCCGCCACTTGAGGCAGACTGCCACCGTGACAAACGAACTCGATTCCGTCCCCGGCATCCCGACATTTCGGCCGACCACCGGCCGCGGCGTCAATCTGCGGGTCACCCCGGTTGACGAGGTGGCCATAGAGGCCCGCGCCAAGGCGCTGTCGACCAGATCGATCAAGAAGTCCTCGAAGCGAGCGGCCCTCAACCTGACGATCTCGTGCATTGATCTCACCACCCTCGAGGGGATGGACACGGCCGGGCGCGTCAGTGCCCTGTGCCGCAAGGCCCTCACCCCTGACCCGGCCGATGCGACCGTGCCGTCCACCGCGGCGGTGTGCGTTTATCCGACCATGGTCTCGGCCGCAGCGACCAACGTGGCCGGATCCGGCGTCAAGGTGGCCAGCGTGGCCGGGGCGTTTCCGAGTGGTCTGTCATCTCTGGAAGTTCGTATGGCCGACATTCGGGCTGCCGTGTCCGCCGGAGCCCATGAGATCGACATAGTTCTCGAACGCGGCGAGTTCTTCTCCGGCCACTACGGCCACGTGTTCGACGGCATCGCGGCGGCCAAGGAGGCGTGCGGGCCGGCCCATCTGAAGGTGATTCTCGAGACCGGCGAACTTGGCACCTACGATCAGGTGCGGCGGGCATCGATGCTGGCCATGGCGGCCGGCGCGGACTTCATCAAGACCTCCACCGGCAAGGTCTCCAAGAACTCCACGCTCCCTGTCGCCCTGTGCATGGCCGAGGCGATCCGCGACTACCGGGAGCAGACCGGGGAAGTGATCGGTCTGAAGGTGGCCGGCGGAATTCGCACCGCCAAGCAGGCGTG
>CAZDYO010000524.1:0-2207 GCA_964509555.1 uncultured Acidimicrobiales bacterium | reverse complement strand
GGGGGGGGGGGGGGGGGGGCGGTGCGACGTGGGACTGGGGAGCATTGGGTTGGCCGTGGTACGGCCCAGTGACCCGCCGCAGCGCCTCGTCGAGATCACTGCGCCCCTCGTCGACGAGTTGGGATGCGATGCGGAATGCCGCTGAGGCGGTGCGCTTGCCGACGCGGGTCTGGAGCATCCACAACTTTCCGCGCTCAACGGTGAACTCGATATCGCACAGATCGCGGTAGTGGGCTTCGAGTCTGCTCATGATCTCGACCAGATCGGCGTGGGACTTCTCGTCGATCTCACGAAACTCGTCAAGCGACAAGGTATTTCGGATACCGGCCACCACATCTTCACCCTGGGCCTTTGACAGGTAGTCGCCGTAGACCCCTTTTGCGCCGGTGGCGGGGTCGCGCGTGAACCCGACACCGGTGCCCGACCGGTCGTCGAGGTTTCCGAACACCATGGTGCAGATGTTGACGGCGGTGCCGAGATCGTCGGAGATCTTCTCGCGGCGCCGGTAGAGCTTGGCCCGCGGCGTGTTCCAGGATGAGAACACCGCGCGAACGGCCAAGTCGATCTGCTCACGTGGATTCTGGGGAAACTCGGTGCCCGTATGGTCGCGGTAGATCTTCTTGAACGTGTCCACGAGGGTCATCAACGCAACTTCGTCGAGTTCGACATCGGCGCTGACCCGGGCGGCTTCGACGGCTGCATCAAGGGCATCGGCGAAGAGATCGCCGTCGATGCCCATCACGGTCTTCCCGAACATCTGTATCAGCCGACGGTAGGAATCCCAGGCGAATCCCGGATTGCCCGACACCTCGGCGAGGCCCTTCACCGACTCGTCGTTGAGACCGACGTTGAGGACGGTGTCCATCATTCCGGGCATCGAGAACTTGGCTCCCGAGCGCACACTCACGAGCAGCGGATCGGATGCGCCGCCGATGGTGCGGCCGATCTTGGCCTCGAGTCGGTCGATGGCTTCGTTGACTTCTGCGGCCATCTCGGGGGGCTCGTCGCCAACGGCGAGAAACTCTCGGCAGGCCTCGGTGGTGATGGTGAATCCCGGCGGCACGGGTAGACCGAGCCGAGTCATCTCGGCGAGGTTGGCGCCCTTTCCTCCCAGCAGGTCCTTTTGGTCCTTGTCGCCTTCGGAGAAGTCGTAGACGTACTTGGTCATGGCGCACCTTCGGGTCGTTTGACTGCCGAGCTTGTAACTTAATTCACAAGCTCGGAGACGCAGACGCTGGGTCGCCAGAAAATGAGGAGATGTTCGGCACGGCTTGCGGTCGGCCGACCCCGGTCACTCGGTCGGAACTCCCCGCCTTCTCAACTCCTTCAGGATTTCGGTGATCCGGCCGCGCACGTTCTCCGCCTCGACCGCATTCTCAATGCTCTCGTTGAGTTCCTCAAACGACGCTCTGGTTCTGGCCCGGTTCCCGTACTTGCGCCACGCACCGTCGGTGAGACCCGTGTTGTGGATCTTCAGGTCGTGGAGCTTGAGCATGAATCGGCGGCGCTCACCGAGTTCGGCGTAGAGCGACTCAACCGATCTGTGGGTGTCCTTCCCTCCGGCCAGGGCGTCGCGCCTGCGGCGCAGCCTGGCCCTCTCGGTCTCGAGGGCGAGCCGTTCGTCGGTTATCTCGTCGGGCATGGAATCGAGCGCGGAACGGATCTCGGTCAGGCGCCTGAAGACCTGGTCGGCATCGGCATCGCTGTGGGTCTGCTGGCCGTCATTGTCCACGTAAGTCACGGTACCGGTTGAACGACCCTGCCGTCAGCCCCGATGTGGCCGATACCAGTAGGTCCGAAGTGCAGCCAACTGCTACCGTCGCCCGATGCTCAAGCGGATCCCGGTTCTGATGGTCCTGATCGTGGCGGCGGTTGCTTCCTGGTCGCCCCAACCTGCGGCCGCGACGCAGTGCACGATGACCGCCACCCCGATCACCGGTGCTGCGGTGGGAGCCACGATCACATTGACCGGCAGCGGCTGGAACCCGGGCGAGACGGTGTTCGTCAACCTCGGCGGAATTCAGCTCGGGCAGTTCACCGCCGACGCAGTGGGCACCGTGTCGGCCACGGCCACCGTGCCATCGCTCAGTCTGGGCCCCCAGACGCTCTTCGCGTTCAACAACGCCGCCACGTGTGAGTCGAACTCACAGTTCCTAGTGCCGTGTCAGGCAACGTTTGCGCGTTTGATGATCTCGGTGAGTTTCTGA
>CAZDYO010000523.1:0-2212 GCA_964509555.1 uncultured Acidimicrobiales bacterium | reverse complement strand
AGGCCCAACACGCAGTGAGCGAACTGGCCAAGCTGCTCGAAGCCAACGACCCCGAGGTCGTGTTCGCCATTCACCCGGTGGCCGGCCGCATGCCGGGCCACATGAACGTGCTGCTCGCCGAAGCCGAGATCGACTACGAGAAACTCCTCGAAATGGACGCCGCCAATCCCACGTTCGCCCAGACCGACGTGGCCATCGTCCTCGGGGCCAACGACGTGGTCAACCCGTCGGCCAACACCGACCCCGACTCGCCGATCGCCGGAATGCCGGTGCTCGAGGTCGGCGACGCCCAGACCGTGATCGTGATCAAACGCTCACTCAGCCCCGGGTTCGCCGGCATCCCGAACCCGCTGTTCGCGGCCGACAACGCGCTCATGTTGTTCGGCGACGGCAAGGCCGCGGTCACCGCCATCAACAAGGCCCTCGCCGAGGGCTGAGCCGACCCAGATCGCTGGAATCTGTCACACCCCGGCAGTACACCATTTGTGCGTTCGGAGACCCGACGCAACTCATCCAGATGACCCGAGGGGCCCGGCCCGCTGAAGGTCAGCCAACCAGCTGCAAGGCACGGTGGCAATGCCGGGAACGATGAGGAGGCGACCGTGTCAAATCAATTCAAGATTCTGTGGCGTGTGGACCGCGCTGATCCGGATCCCTTTGTTTCCGAAGGGTTCGTGCAAACAGACGAGGGGGTCATCTACACGGCCACTCGATCGCCCGATCACGCTGCCGCAGATATGGGGCTCGCGTTCACATCGGTTCCCCATCCCGACGCTGCCGCTGCGATAGCGGCCCATCCGGGAGCCATGGAGATCAATCCCGACGACGTGATTCCCATCAACAAGATGCCCTTGCGGACCGTGATCAAGAACCTCGATATGGAAGACCCTGTCTATGACCAGTTCCTCGTGGGTGAAGAGTGGTGGGAGTTCCAAGGTCTTTGGATCCCGATGAGCCTTCCCGAGCTCGCCACATGGTCCAACGGAAACATGTACGACTTCCCTGGCGGCGACAGGTACATGAATCTGCGAGGTGTCAAAGGCGTCTATGTGGTGTACGACGACGGCGACTGTCGCCTGCTCGACAAGAAGTTCAGAACCCACCGAGCAGCGATCAGCTACTTCAACAACGACCTCGTGCCCGAACCCGAATTCGCCGACTTCGCCGTCGACGAGGCGGTAACCCTCGACGAGTGGGTATGCGACAACCTTCCCGACATCACCCTCGACTGCGACATCTCACAGGAACTCAACAAGCTGTTCAGGTCTGAGGTCACGCAGATGATCACGAATCGCCTGCGCCAGGATTGCACGCCCGTCGACTTCTACGGGCGGGAACTCTTCAATCCCGATTGGCTCGGGGAATCTCTCGCCTACATGGAGGACGACGTTGTCGCCTTCATCGACAACTGGATCGAGTCTCACGGACTCGTTCGATACTGATCAGCGATCAGTTCCCCGCCGCGGCCCCGGCTCAGATGCCGAAGCCCAGTTGCGACGACTCCGGTGCCCTCTCGGGGGGCGGTGAATCCCTCGGCGTCCATTCATCGAGGTCGGCCACCGGGGTCGCTCCCCTCTCGACCAGCGCCGCGTTGCCTGGACCTGCACCTGCGCCGGTCCAGGCCGCAACCGCACCGAATCCACGGCGCATCGCCTCGGTGGACCCCGCCCAGGTGCCACCGGTGTCGAGGTCGGAAGCAACGACGAGCGTGGTGATGGCCATGGCGTAGATGAGCTTGTTGCGACCCATCGCGGTGCCGGCGCTGAAACCCGCTGACGGCGCGTAGGGCGATGCCAGACACATTCGGCCGGCGCCGACCTCGCCGCGAAGTTCCTTGCGGCGTGACGACCGCTCGAGCCCCTCCGCGGTGACGGCCACACACGGGATGCCAGCCGCGGTGGCCGCGGCCATCGAGAGCATGTCGACTCCCCGGGCCCCGCCCGACACGATGCCGCAACCAATCCTCGCCGCCACCGAGGCCGATGCGGTGGCCACGTCGCCACCGGCATCGTCGACCGATCGCGAACCGACCACGCCGAGAAGGCCCACCGACAGCCACTCGACGGGTCCGGCCACGTAGAGCATCGGGGGCGCGGCGGTGCCGAGGCGCTCGACCAGCCGGGCCGGATATTCGTCGTGGCCGGGAGCGACCATCACGATTCCCTTGGCCTGCAACTCCTCGCGGGCCAACGAGAATCCGGTGGCCGAATCA
>CAZDYO010000522.1:0-2238 GCA_964509555.1 uncultured Acidimicrobiales bacterium | reverse complement strand
CCCGGCCGGATAGCGCGTGCCGGCGGTGACCCCCGGGGAGAACGCCTCCTCCAGATCGCCAGCACGCTCAACGAACTCGATACCGCGGCCGCCGCCCTCGGTGAGTCGGCCACGGTTACGGACGCACACCGCGCCGCCCTCGAAGAGATCCTTGCCTACGCCCAAAACGGTCTGACGGCAGCACAGACGATCGCCTCCACAACCGGCTCCCCCTACATCCTCAATGACGTGTGTCGATCATTTGACACCGACTATCCGGTCGATGGATTGATCGTTCCCCAGGTGGAGATCACCATCGTCGCCGACCAGATTTCCGCCAGCAAGTCCATTGTGATCGATCCCGACGACACCTTCCTCCACGCCGCCGAAGCCGCGTCGATAGCCGGCGCCGACATGACCGAGGCCGTGGCTCTCTACGGGCGGGCCATGGTCCAGTTCTCCGAGGCATTCGATCTCATCGATGGCGTAGCCGACTCCGCGCTGAGCATCACCCCGTCATATTTCGAGATCGGGCTGGGCTCCGCATTCATCGCCACATACAACCGGGAGGCCACCACAGCCCTCACCCACTGGACATCGGGTTGGAGCTACTACAAGGCCGCCTACGCATCGTACGACGAGGCAATAGCGACGCTGTAGGTTCACACCATGACTTGGTGGCTATGGATCATCCTCGCCGCGGCGACCTTCACGGTCGCCGTGGCTCTTCACGACATCACCCAGAAGCACCATGCGATCCTTCGCAACTTCCCGGTGGTTGGCCATCTCAGATACCTCCTCGAATCGGCCGGGCCCGAACTCCGCCAATACGTGGTGGCCGACAACGACGAGGAGCTGCCCTTCAGCCGAGACCAGCGCCGGTGGATCTACGCGTCGGCCAAGTCGCAGAACCCCTACTTCGGGTTCGGCACCGACAACGACATCGGGGCCGAGGGATACGTGTTTCTCCGCCACGCCGCCTTCCCATTGACCGACCCCACACCGGAGGCGCTGATCCCGTGCACCAAGATCCTCGGCGGCTGGCGTGGTAGAGCAAAGGCCTTCCGCCCGTCTTCGATCATCAATACCTCAGCCATGAGCTTTGGTTCGCTGTCCGGACCGGCTGTCGAGGCGATCAATCGGGGGGCGGCGCTGGCCGGGTGCATGCAGAACACCGGGGAGGGCGGCATCAGCACCCACCACCGCCACGGCGGCGACCTCGTGTTCCAGATCGGCACCGGCTACTTCGGGGCTCGAGACTCCGAAGGCAGGTTCTCGATCGACACCGTGCTGCAGTCGATCGGGTCAGCCCCGGTGAGGGCCATCGAGATCAAGCTCAGCCAGGGGGCGAAGCCCGGGCTCGGTGGCGTTCTCCCGGCCGCGAAGGTCACAAGGGAAATCGCTGACGCACGCGGTGTTCCCGTGGGTGTCACCGTCCACAGCCCGAGCCGTCACACCGAGTTCGGCAACGTCGACGAACTGATCGGGTTCGTCGAACGCCTCGCCGATGCCACCGGGCTACCGGTCGGGGTCAAGTCGGCCATCGGCGAGGAGAACTTCTGGCACGACCTCGCCGCACGCATGGCCGAGACCGGGAGAGGACCCGACTTTGTCACCGTCGACGGCGGTGAAGGCGGCACCGGTGCCGCCCCGGGCACCTTCTCCGACCATGTCGCGTTGCCGTTCCGCAACGCGTTCCCCCTCGTCTACGGGGCCTTCGCCGAACACAATCTCCACGAAAAGGTCGTGTTCTTGGGTTCTGGGCGGCTTGGATTCGCCACCGACGCCATGGTGGCCATGTCCATGGGGGTCGACATGATCAACATCGGCCGCGAAGCCATGCTGGCCATCGGCTGCATACAGGCTCAGCGTTGCCACACCGGCCACTGCCCCACCGGCGTGGCCACCCAGAACCGATGGCTCACCCGGGGCCTCGACCCCACCGACAAGTCGGTCAGGCTCGCCAACTATGTCGTGGCCCTTCACCAGGAACTGCGGGCGCTGAGCCACGCCATGGGCGCAACCCATCCGTCTCTGGTCGATCCGGAGCGAGTCGAGTTCGGTTCTGGCACCGGAGGACTGGTGAAGGCCCACGCGGCACTGGGAGTCGACTCCGGCCTGTTCGATGCCGAACACCGCGCCCGGCTGAACGCAATGCTCGACGAGATGGTTTAGCCCCAAGCCTCCGGATCGCCGGGGGCGCCGCCGAGCTCGATGAAGTCGGGCGGTGCGGTCACGTTCGCCCCCTGGGGCCAGATA
>CAZDYO010000521.1:0-2239 GCA_964509555.1 uncultured Acidimicrobiales bacterium | reverse complement strand
ACCCGGGCTGGATGTGTTCGCAGTGTGCGCCGCAGCGTAGCCTCTCTTCGATGTTCCGAAACCCTCCCACTTCCCTTCGGCGACTCACCTTGATGGCGATCGTCCTCGCTGTGGTCAGAGAAGTCTCGATACGCCGTAATCAGGCGGCCATGTCGGAATGGCCACGCCGCAACAACGACCCCAGCACAGCTCCGAAGTGACATCGGTGACACATTCCACTCCACTTACCGATTGGTAATGAAACCCTTGGGCCCGAGTCCGGGTCACAATGGCCAGACCGACTGTCGCAGAGGCACATGAATGATCCTTTTCACATATCCCGGCCAGGGATCCCAGAAGCCCGGGATGGGAGCCGCGTGGGCCGACCATCCTTCGTGGGAACTGGTCGAGGAGGCATCCGATGCCACCGGACGCGACATCGCGGAACTGCTCCTCAACACCGACAAAGAGGAACTCACCAGAACCAGCAACGCTCAACTGGCCACCTTCGTGACCTCGATGGTCGTCCTCGATGCGGTCGGTCGGCTCGGAGCGGTTCCGGCAGCCCACGCTGGCCACAGTCTCGGCGAGTACACCGCGCTGACCGCTGCGGGCGCGCTCGATTTCAACGACGCCGTCAGGCTCGTGACCGAGCGTGGGGAGGCCATGCAACAAGCTGCCGATGAGCAGGATGGCACCATGGCGGCCGTGCTGGGACTAGACGACGACCAGGTCGACATCGCCTGTCAGCGAGCCGCCGGCAATGCGTGGATCGCCAACTACAACGCTCCCGGGCAGGTGGTCATAGCCGGCACACCTGATGATCTCGACAAGGCCATCGCCGTTGCCAAGGACCTCGGGGCCAAGCGGGCGATGAGGCTTCCCGTGGGCGGAGCGTTCCACACTCCGCTGATGGCGCCGGCCCGGGACCGACTTCGCAAGGCCATCGATCATGTCGAATTCCGGGCACCGGAGCGTCCGATCTACGCCAACGTCGACGCAACCTGCCACGACGACGCCGAATCGTGGCCGAATCTGCTCGGGGCCCAACTGTGCTCGCCGGTGCGTTGGAAACAAACTCTCCGCAACGTTGAGGCCGACGGTTTCGACACCTTCGTGGAGATCGGCCCGGGGAACGTTCTCACCGGCCTCGCCAAACGCACGGTCGCGGACTGCAAACGAATCTCCATATCGAGCCCCGAGCAACTCGATGGGCTCATCGAGTTCCTCGCCAGCAGGCCATCTCCGTCCGTGGCCCATCTCGAGGGCGAACACCTCTTCGCCACCGAGCGACTCGTGGTGAGCCCCTCGGCCGGGGTGTTCACCCCATCCGACGATTGCGTGGCCGGCACGAACATCTCCGTGGGCCACGTTCTGGGCACCGTGGGCTCACGCGATGTCGTGAGTTCCTTCAGCGGTCAGGTCATCGGCGTTCTGGCGCTTCCGGGTGAGCGCGTGAAGTCCAGCCAACCGATCGCATGGTTGAGGACCAGTCGATGACCATTCGAATATCTGGAATCGGCACCAACCTCCCCCCGCAGATCATCACCAACGATGATCTCGCCAAGACCATGGACACCAACGACAATTGGATTCGCGAACGGGCCGGAATCCGCGAGCGTCATGTCGGTGGCACCACATCCGAGATGGCCATAGCCGCCGGTCGGGCGGCCCTCGATGATGCCGGTGTCAACCCGGACGACATAGGCCTTCTGGTTCTGGCCACCACCTCACCCGACCAGAGATTCCCGGCCACCTCCGCTGTGGTCCAGGCGGGCATCGGGCTCGGCTGCGGTGCATTCGATGTGAACGCCGTCTGCGCCGGGTTTCTCTACGGCTACGTGACCGCGTACGGCCTGATGAGTGTCCCCGGCGGGCCCGACAAGGTATTGCTCTGTGGCGCCGACGCGATGGCGTCGCTCACCGATTGGACCGATCGAGGCACCGCGATCCTGTTCGGTGACGGGGCCGGAGCCATCGTCATGGAGAGCCACGACCAAGGGGGGTTGCTCGGCTGGGATCTCGGTGCCGACGGCAACCTCAACTCCATCCTCTACTGCGATCACGGAGACTTCATCAAGATGGAAGGCCGAGAGGTGTTCAAGAAGGCGATCAGGGCCGTGGTCAAGTCCGTCGACAATGCCCTGACCAATGCCGAATTGGATGGATCTGATATCGATGTGTTCCTCCCCCACCAGGCCAACATTCGTATCATCGAGGCCGTCGCCAACAGAGTCGGAATATCCATGGACAAGACACA
>CAZDYO010000520.1:0-2245 GCA_964509555.1 uncultured Acidimicrobiales bacterium | reverse complement strand
TTCGGCCATATCTGAAGCTACGGGTCTGGTCTCGTCGGCAGACCACATCGTTGTCCTCACCGGGGCCGGAATCTCGACTGATTCCGGCATCCCGGACTTCCGCGGTCCGCAGGGATTGTGGACACGCGATCCGGCCGCCGAGAAGGCATCCAACATCAACAACTACGTGAACGACCCCGAGGTGCGCAGGGTCAATTGGCAGAGGCGGGCGGCGGGCGAGCTGTGGGCCGATGTCGAACCCAACGACGGTCATCTGTCGATTGTCCACCTCGAGAGGATCGGCAAACTCCACACGCTGATCACACAAAATGTCGACGAACTCCATCAACTGGCGGGCACGAACCCGGCTCGGGTCATCGAAATCCACGGCACCACCCGCAAGGTGGCGTGCCTGTCGTGTGGGTGGCGGGCACCGATGAGCGTGGCCATCGATCGGGTGCGGGCGGGCGACAGCGACCCTCATTGCGAGGAGTGCGGCGGCATCCTGAAGTCGGCCACCATCTCGTTCGGGCAGTCTCTCGTTCAGTCCGATCTCGTCCGCGCCGAGCAGGCGGCATCCGAGGCCGACCTGTTCATGGCGGTCGGTACCTCGCTGAGCGTGTATCCGATCAACGAGACGGTCTCGATCGCCAAGTCCGTCGGAGCCCGTCTGGTGATCCTCAATCAGGAGCCCACACCGTTCGACGCGCTGGCGGATGTGGTGGTGAGAGAATCGATCAGCGACGCGCTCCCGGTGATCGTGGGAATGCGGGACAACAGATGAAGGTTCCGCTGGAGTAAATCCTGACCAGATTGGTAGTATTTCCGACATGGCAAGTTTCAGAGAACTGCTGCAGCAGGCGAAGGCGAGCATCAAGGAAGTCGACCCCGGCGGAGGCGAAGACCTCATGGCCGAGGGCTGGACTCTCCTCGACGTGCGCGAGCCCGACGAATACGAACAGGGAGCCATCCCTGGTTCCATCCACATACCCCGTGGTCAACTCGAGTCGAACATCGAAGGTCGCATCCCCGATCGATCAACGCCAATAGTGGTCATGTGCGCCGGTGGGGTCAGGTCCGCGTTCGCCGTCCAGACACTCGAGCAACTCGGCTATGAGAAGGCCGTTTCGATGGATGGCGGATTCAACAAGTGGAAAGACGAAGGGCGTGAGTGGTCTCGTCCCCGTACCCTGTCGCCGGATCAGCGCAACCGATACCAGCGGCATCTCCTCGTGCCCGAGATCGGTGAGGAAGGCCAGATCAAGCTCCTTGATGCCAAGGTTCTGCTGCTCGGAGCGGGAGGTCTCGGTTCGCCGGCCGCGCTATATCTGGCCGCGGCCGGTGTGGGCACACTCGGCATCATCGACATGGATGTGGTCGACGAGTCGAATCTGCAGCGTCAGATTCTCCACAATCTCGACCGGATCGGTCAGCGCAAGGTCGACTCGGCCAAGAAGACCCTCACCGCCCTCAACCCCGATGTCGACGTGGTCACCTACGACATGCGCCTCGGCGCCGACAACATCCTCGACATCCTTCCCGGATACGACGTGGTCGTCGACGGTGCCGACAACTTCCCGAGCCGTTATCTGCTCAACGACGCGTCGGTGAAGCTCGGTATCCCGGTGGTTCACGGCTCGATCTTCCGCTTCGAGGGCCAGATCACCGTGTTCGACCCGAGACACGGGCCGACCTACCGTGACATGCTGCCCGAGGCCCCACCACCGGAGTTCGCTCCAAGCTGCGCCGAGGCCGGTGTGCTGGGGGTACTGCCGGGAATCGTCGGGAGTATTCAGGCGCTGGAGGCGATCAAGCTGATACTCGGAGTAGGGGAACCCCTGCGGGGCCGGCTCGTGGCGTTCGATGCCTTGGAGATGAGCTTCCGGGAGTTCAAGTTGGGAGTCGATCCCGACAATCAGGTCACCTGGCAGAACCGCGATCAGATAGAGATCGTGGAGCTCGACGGCCTGTGCATGCCGAGTTTCGTTCCGGCCTGAAGGTCCACCGCCGACAGTCCCGCCCGATGCGCCGATAGCATCGTTTGCCGTCACCGCGCCCACCGGCACGGTTCCCTCGCTCTGGAGATCAGGTAATCAGAAGTCTTTTGGCAAGGGTCCGCGAACGCAGTCCGTTACCCGACGGAACCACGCAAATCGCTTTGGGCCTGGTCGTCAACGGAATCACCACCTACGGCTTTCTTGTCGTTGCCAGACGCGCGCTCGGCGATGAGACCTACGGCGGGCTGGCCGTGCTCTGGGGACTCGTC
>CAZDYO010000519.1:0-2258 GCA_964509555.1 uncultured Acidimicrobiales bacterium | reverse complement strand
GGGCAGGAGACGGGCTACGAGATTCTCCGGAGTGACTGGAGTTAAGACGTGTGCTCTTCCGATCTGGCGCTCGCAGCGGTGGTGCCGGCGAGGTGGCGCAGATCATGGAAGCGGACGGCCTCGTCGACCTCAGCGGCGGCGAGAGCACGCTTCCAGTAGGCGGCGAAGTACTGGTTGAGTAGTGGCCGGCCCTTGACCGACGTGAAGATGAAGGAGTCGATGTCGTCGCCGGTGAAGGTGTCGATGTGTCGGCGAAGCACGTCGACCGCCGTCTCGGGGATGGCGACCACGCGGTACGCCGCGATTGACTTCGGAGCTCCCACGACCGCACCCTTGCCGCGTTCGGTGGTGAGCGCTTGCTCAACCTGCAGCGTTGCGGCGTCGAGGTCGACGTGGCGACGGGTGAGGCCGGTGAGCTCTCCGAAGCGAAGGCCCGACGCAGCAGCGGTCCAGATCAACGCGCTGAACCTTGGCTCGATCACCTCAGCCAGCCGACGCACCTGGTCCCACTCGAGAATTGGCCGCTCGATTGCATGCTCGACCGCGGCCGACTTGATGTGGACCGGGTTCGACCGAAGCAGTCCGTCGTCGACCGCGGTGCCCAGCATGGTTCGGAACAGTCGGTAGACCTTGGCGACGGTGTTGGCATGGAGCCCGGACTTCAGCAACCGACCGTGCCACGCCCGCACATCGGCCGGAGTGATCTGTCGCAACTCTATGGGACCGAAGTCGCACACGATGTGGGCGAGCTGAGATTCGTAGGTCTCGCGAGTGCGCGGCCGGAGCTTGCGTTGATCGAGCCATGTCGTGGCGAAGGCCTCGAAACTGACACGGCCGAGCGACGGGTCGACGTGTTGGCCGCGGCCGAGGTCGGTCTCCACGCCGGCCAACCACGCTCGGGCCGCGGCTTTGGTGGCAAACGTGGTGTCGGCACTGACCTGCTTGCCGAGATGCGAGTAGCGCGCCTGGTAGCGACCGCTGGCGAGTTTGCGGATGGTCCCGAATGGTCTGGTGGTCACCGTCGTGCCTTCTGATGCCGGATGTTCTAGGCACACTCTAGGCACAAAGGCTGGTGGCGATCCGGAACCCGAGGCCAGAAATATGCTCTGACCTCGGATTTCGAGTGGAGCGGGTGACGGTAATCGAAACCGCATCATCAGCTTGGAAGGCTGAGGTTCTACCGTTGAACTACACCCGCGGGTAGGCACAGGGTAGCGGACCGCGGGGGAGTCGACGCCGTCGAATTGCAACGTGAATGATGTCCGGGCACGGCGGGTACGAGTGTCGGCCCCCGTAGACTCCGACCTCGTGAAGAGCAACGTCGAAACCCTTGAAGACAATCGTGTGAAGGTGTCGGTGGAGGTCGACGAGTCGGAGTTTGATACCGCCGTTGATGCCGCCTTCAAGCGCATCGCACGAGAAGTGAGGCTGCCGGGATTCCGCCCGGGCAAAGCCCCCCGCCGGCTCCTTGAAGCACAGCTCGGCCACATGGTCGGGCGCGAAGAGGCCCTGCGCGAAGCGCTTCCCGACTACTACGCCAAAGCCGTCGTCGAACACGATGTGGATGTCATCTCCTCCCCGGAGATCGAGATCACCTCCGGCGAGGAGTCAGGGCCGGTTGTCTTCGATGCCGTCGTCCAGATTCGTCCGGTTGTGAATGCCGCGGGATACGACGGACTGCGGGTGGAGATTCCCAGCCCGAAGCCCACCGACGAAGAAGTCGATCGGCAGCTCGATGCCATGCGTGGCCAGTTCGCCGAGCTTGAGGTCGTCGAGCGGGCCGCGGCTGAGGGCGACCACGTCACCATCGACATCACCGGCACCCACGAAGGTGAGGAAGTGCCCGGTCTCACCACCACCGACTACGACTACGAGGTCGGCAGCGGCGCGGTCGTGGCCGAGATCGACGAGAACCTCATCGGAGCATCCGCCGGCGACGAGGTGGAGTTCGATGCGGCCCACCCAGACCCCGATGAGGAGGAGCCCCTCCACTTCGTGATCACGGTCAAAGAGGTGAAGGAAGCTGTGCTCCCCGAACTCGACGACTCCTGGGCCGCCGAGGCCAGCGAGTTCGAAACACTCGAAGAGCTGCGTGCCGACCTTGTCACCCGTCTCACAGCCATGAAGATCTCCCAGGCCCGTATGGCCGTGCAGCAGAACACCGCTGAAGCACTCGCCAGCTTGATCACCGATGATGTGCCCGAAGCCATGATCGAGGGCGAGATCAGCGCACGAATCCAGGACTTCGTCAATCGTCT
>CAZDYO010000518.1:0-2260 GCA_964509555.1 uncultured Acidimicrobiales bacterium | reverse complement strand
ACCGCGTGTGACCGGGTCGAGCGGTTTGAAGGTCGAGGATCCCGCTGGAGATCCCGTGGTGATGCCGTTGGTCTTGGCCCACTCGGCGGGGGCTGCGTAAAACGCCCCGTCGTTGACATCGGTGAACACGTGGGTGGCCCACGCGGTCGACGGAATGATCAGCGCCAGGGCCGCAAGCAGGGCGCCGAACCGCAACTTGGTGATTCGTATTGTCATGACTGTTCTCCCGGGGACTATTGGTCTGCAGCGAGAATAGACACAGATGGGCCCGGTGGCCAAGACCGGCGATTGCCAACGTCACCCCTCTCAGTGGGCAACCCATTCCGGAATTGATGACACCCGGCCACTCTCCGTCAAGTAATGGGTCCGTGAGTGCCGATGAAGGGGTCGGCGTCGCAATGGGGGCCGAGTGACAGGAAGGTCCTATGACGATTCGAACATTTCTATTGGATGATCACGAGTTGGTCCGCGAAGGGTTGAAGGCGGTGCTGCACCGGGAGGATGACATTGAGGTCGTCGGCGAGGCCGGTACCGCACTCGATGGACTTCGCCGGATCGCTGCCACAAGGCCAGACGTGGCCCTTGTCGACCTGATGCTCCCCGACGGGGACGGTCTCGATGTGTGTCGGGGCATAAAGGCCAAGATCCCCGGTGTCTCGTGCCTGATCCTCACCTCATACTCGAACGATGATGTCCTGCTTTCGGCGATACGTGCCGACGCGGCCGGTTTCCTGTTGAAACGCACCGCCGGCGCCGATCTCGTTCGGTCGATCAGGATCGTGGCTGCGGGTGGGTCCCTCATCGACCCAACTCTCACCGGGAGGCTTCTCGAGCGGCTTCGCACAGGGAGAATCGATGACGGGGACGGCTCGGCCCTGAAGGATCTGAGCCCCCAGGAACGGAGACTTCTCGACCACCTTTCCGAGGGCCTCACCAACCGCCAGATCGCCGAAAGGATGAACCTGGCCGAGAAGACCGTGAAGAACTATGTGTCGAATCTGCTGCGCAAGCTCAATATGAGCAGCCGTACCGAGGCCGCGGTGTTCGTGACGAACCTCCGTGCCGATCGCGAGCGTCGAAGCAGACTGGTCGACAGCGCAGCATTGATCTCCTGACCATCGACGAACGGCGGCACCGAGCTCAGTCCCGGTGTCGCCTCCGCCCCCGACGTTCGGCGCTCTTGTCGAGCGTGCCCTCCTGAATGTCGTGGTGGCTGCGGTAGCCGGAGATGAAGCCCTGGGCGGTGGCGGTGAACGGCAGCGCCAGGAGCGCTCCGACCACACCGAGCAGCGCGCTGCCGATGAGCACCGCTGCAAAGGCCACCGCCACGTGGATCTCCATGGTGCGGGCGGTGATCTTCGGGGAGAGCAGGTAGTTCTCGACCTGCTGGTAGATGACGATCATCACCAGGGTCCAGATCGCCTTGCTCGGCTGATCGATCACGGCAATCAAAAGGGGCAGCGCCCCCGCGAAATAGGTGCCGATGACCGGGATGAATTGCGAGACCACTCCCACCCACAGGGCCAGTGGCAACGGAAAGGGAACTCCGATGATGGAGAACACGATCCAATGGGCAATCGCCGACAGCACGGCGAGGATCGAGCGACTGTAGATGTAGCCGCCGGTTTTCTCTATGGCGAGGTCCCAGACCGACAGCACGATTTCCTGTCGTTCGGGTTCGAGAAATGAGCAGATGGTGCGCCTGAGTTTCGGGCCCTCGGCCACGAGATAGAAAACGAACAGCATCACCGTGAACGCTTGGAACAGGATTCCTATGAGGAACGTTCCGAGTCCGACGATGTTGTTGGCAAATGTGCCGGCGTAGCCCTGTACCCCGCCGCCGGCCACGAATTCGTTGCGGATCTGGTCGAAGTCGATGTGGGTGTTGAAGTGCTGGAAGATCCAGGCGTCGATGTCGTCGAGGTATGACGGCACCTGGTCGACGAAGGCGGTTATCTGTGTGGCCAGTGCGGTACCGACGGCGGCGGAAAACCCGGCGATGGTGGCCAGGACGGCGATGAACACGATGCCGGTACCGAGCCCGCGACGGATGCCCAGGGCCTCGAGTCGGTTGACCGCGGGCTCAATGGCGAAGGAGATGAACACCGAGATGAGCAGCACCAGCAGAAACGACCGCAGCGCCCGGATCATGCCGGTACCCATGTAAACGGCAACCCAACCGAACCAGAACAGGGCGATCGCCTTGATGACCCAGATGGGGACCTTGCTGCCCTCGGGCACTTGATCCGTTGCCGTCATC
>CAZDYO010000517.1:0-2261 GCA_964509555.1 uncultured Acidimicrobiales bacterium | reverse complement strand
AGGGCCCATGGAACGTCGTCCTCGACGAGCTCGTATGGAAGCCGGCAGTACCTGCCCTCCGCGCCGAGGCCGAACGGCGACTACCGGCGATGATCAACCCATCACGGCGATTCCCGGGCCTGAGGGTGATCACGGTGGCCGCTCACGCCTCGCGGGCGGTCATCCCGTGGGCACTCACCAAGCGTCGCAGCGGCGGCTCCGACTCGCGGGCCGACATCTCCGCTCGTCTTCGATTGGCCGCCGAACGACTCGGGCCCACCTACATCAAGTTGGGGCAGATCATCTCCAGTGGGGAGGGGATCTTCCCTGCCGAGTTGGTCGCCGAATTCGCGAAATGCCGCGACCAGGTACCGGCCGAGAGATTCACAACCGTGCGCGAGGTGGTCGAATCCGATCTCGGCGGACCACTCGAATCAGTGTTCTCCTCATTCTCCATCGTGCCGATCGCCGCCGCCTCCATTGCCCAGGTCCACAAGGCCACACTCCTCGACGGCACCCCGGTGGTGGTGAAGGTACAACGACCCACGGTCGATCGTCTCGTGCATCAGGACCTTCGAGCGATGGCCTGGGTGGCGCCCATGTTCGTCGGTCGGATCCCCATAGCGTCGCTGGCCAACCCGCCGGCACTCGTCGAGGTTTTTGCCCACACCATCAGCGAGGAACTCGATTTCCGCATCGAGGCCGACAACATGCTCGACTTGGCCAAGGTGTTCTCCGATCTGGGCCAGACCCAGTTCGTGATCCCCCGCCCGCACCCCACTTTGGTGACCCGTCGCGTCCTGGTGATGGAGTGTCTCGACGGATTCAAGTTCGACGATCTCGACGCATACGAACGCAACGGCCTCGACACCCACGAAATCGTGAGGGCGTCGATGATCGGTTTCATGGAGGGGGCCCTGATTCACGGGATCTTCCACGGCGATCTCCACGGCGGCAACCTGTTCGCACGGCCCGATGGACGCACGGCACTGCTCGACTTCGGAATCACCGGACGGATGAGCGAGAAGAGACGCCTGGCCTTCGTGAAACTGTTGATCGGCGGGATGATGAACGACCCCCTCGGCCAGCTCGCGGCAATCCGCGATCTGGGGGCACTCCCAGCCGACACCGACCTCGAGGCCGTGGCCCGCGACCTCGGGATGTTCGACGAGGTCGTCGATCCGACCACCATGTCGCCCGATGAGCTCGTGGGCGAACTGCAGCGGGTGGTGAAGGCACTGCTCGGTTACGGTGCCCGCATGCCCAAGGAGCTCATGTTGTTCGTGAAGAACATGGTGTTCCTCGATGGGGCCATCGCACGGCTCGCTCCCGACCTCGACCTGTTGGCCGAGATCGCCCACGTGGCCGGCTATTTCGCCACCCACCACGGCGCAGAGCTGGCCGCTCAGGTGGGCATGGAACCCGACGACTACGAGTTCGACGAAGGTGGTGTCCGGGCTGCCTTCGGAATCGACGATTCGGTCGAAACGATGACCTACCGCCAGCTTCAGGAACGACGCGAGCTCATCCGCAGGCGACTGCGCGCCGGTTGACGATTCGCCGCCTATCGTCACTGGATGCGCCTCGTCATCGCCCGTTGCACCGTCGACTACGAGGGCCGGCTGAGGGCCCATCTTCCGGACGCCACCCGATTGGTGATGGTGAAGGCCGACGGCTGCGTGGCCATCCACGCCGATGGGGGTGCATACAAGCCGCTCAACTGGATGAACTCGCCCAACCGCCTGACAATCGACAACGACGCCGGCATCTGGACGGTGCGCAGCCCCAAGGGAGATCTGCTCACCATCACCTTCCACGAGATCTTCTCCGACACATCCCACGATCTCGGTGTGGATCCGGGGCTCCAGAAGGATGGCGTCGAAGCCCACCTGCAGGAGCTTCTGGCCAACGACCCCACTTCGATCTCCGATGGCCTGAGGCTGGTGAGACGCGAGTTTCCCACCGACATCGGACCTGTCGATCTGATGTGCCGCGATCAGGACGGAGTGGCAGTCGCCATCGAGGTGAAACGTCGGGGCGAGATCGACGGGGTGGAGCAACTCACCCGATATCTCGACTTTCTGAATCGCGACCCGATGCTGCGACCCGTCCGCGGGGTGTTCGTCGCCCAGGAGATCAAGCCCCAGGCGAAGGTGCTGGCGGCCGATCGTGAGATCGCCTGTGTGGAGGTCGACTACGACGAGCTTCGCGGCATCGAGTCGCCCAATCTGAAGCTGTTCTGAGCGGGACCTCCGAGGCCATGACACCCAAGAAGACACCAA
>CAZDYO010000516.1:0-2263 GCA_964509555.1 uncultured Acidimicrobiales bacterium | reverse complement strand
CCAGACGGTTGACGGCCACGCCGGCGATCTCGAGCGGGGTACGCCTACGCTCGGATATGCGATGAACGGTGCGCAGTATCTGGCCGACTCCATCGGATGCCCACGCACCCGGTTCGGTGACCACCAGGGCCCGGTCGGCTGCGAACAGTCCGTTGACGGTGAGCAGGCCGAGTGAGGGCGGGCAGTCGATGATCACCACATCGTGATGGACCCCTTCGAGGGCGATCGCCAGCCGATCGTTGGCTCCGATCGGATCGGTGAGCAGTTGGGGCTCGCGCGCCGACAGCGCCGCGGTGGCTGGAACAACCGACGGAGGGCGGCCCCCATCGTCGGGCCACCCCGAAGCCACACGAAGCCCCGCAATGGACCCGGGACGCTCCTCGGCCAGGGCCTGATCGACGCTGAACGGCGGATCCCACACCCCCAGCCCGGTGGTGGCGTTGGCCTGGGGGTCGAGATCGATGACGAGACAGTCGACGCCGCGTGCCCAGGCAGTGGCGGCAAGTCCGAGTGCGACGGTGGTCTTGCCGACCCCACCCTTTTGGTTGACGACAGCGATCGTAGGCACGGTGCCAAGCTAGCGAACACAGAACCCGGAGGTGGACCCGAGCGGACGAGAATCGCGTTGGGGCTTCCTGAAGATCAGGCTGCGACTTGCCGCGTGGCCACCCGGACGATGTCGTCGAGCGAGTCGATCAGGCCGGGATTGGCACGAAACAGAGAGTCGACCTCGGGTCGGCCCCATTTCTGGCCGAGAAGATCCGGATCGATGCCCGCCTCGATCCACGCGGCCGCGATACGACGAATTGCGCTGTCGACACTGGGCTCGGCCGCGGCCACCGTGGCCCCGGCCATTTGCTCGAGTTCGGCGGGATCAGGGTCGATCATCGGGTTGCGCACGAGGTCGAGCCGATATCGGATCGCCTCGGCAGCTATCCGAGTGTGGTTCACCTCTGATCGTCTCCCGGTGTGTCGACCCGACTGGCACTGGATATCAGCGTGGCATCAGGCTAGGAAGCGGCGCGCGTCCAGTGGTGGACCCCACGCGAACGGCGGCCGCTGGGACGGGGGGTCGTCAGGGTGTGCAGCAGCCCGTGGGGCACGTGTCGGGTCGTGCGGCCAGACCCGACATACCGATGCGATCGCGGGTGGGATCGAGCCGTTCCTCGACGAGAGATCGCAACATGCCCACAAAGCGGGGATCCGGCGCGGTGCCCGGAGTGGCCGCCCGTTCGAATGCCATTCCCAGCCCAGATGCGGTGTGGGCGGCCTCGGTGTCGAGATCGAATACCACTTCCATGTGGTCGGACACGAATCCTATGGGCACGACAACCACGGACTCGACACCCGACCCGGCCAGGTCCTCGAGATGGTCGTTGATGTCGGGTCCCAGCCACGGAACGGCTGGAGGCCCGGATCGGCTTTGCCATGCCATCGTCCACGAGTGTGCGGACGACAGCCCGCCGACCACCAGCCGGGCGACCTCGCCGAGTTGGGCGGTGTAGTCGCAACAGTCGGCCATGGACTCGGGGATCGAGTGGGCGGTGAACACAATGTGGGCCTCGGCCGGGCCTTCGAGCCGGGTCAATGAGGCCTCGGTGGAGTCGATGAACGGGGTCACGAATCCAGGATGGTCGAAATAGGCGCGCACCTTGTCGATTCGTGGTGCCTTGTCGCCGACGCTCAGACGGGCAGCCTCAATATCGTCGAGGTACTGCCGGCAGCCCGAATACGAGCTGTACGCCGATGTGGCGATGGCCAGGGCACGTTCGACCCCGTCATCGGCCATTGTGAGGACCGTGTCCGCGAGAATCGGATGCCAGTTGCGGTTTCCCCAATAGACGGGAAGGTCGATGCCGTGCCCGGCAAGCTCGTCTTCGAGCGTGGAGACCAGCCGTCGGCACTGGGCGTTGATCGGGCTCACGCCGCCCATGTCGAGATATCGATCCGCCACCTCGGCCAACCGACTGCTCGGTATCGAGCGTCCCCTGGTGACGTTTTCCAGGAACGGCATCACCTCGTCGGGGCCCTCCGGACCGCCGAACGACACAATCAGTACGGCGTCGTAATCAGTCATGGCCCGCCGATGCTATCGGCCACCGGGGCTTCGGGCCGGACCGCAATCAGCCGGGCCCGGGATCAGCCGCCGAGCATGCGTCGAACGGCCGACTTGCGACGGGGTGCGCGTGGCTGCCACCCATCGGGCAGGAGCTGTGGGGCCTTTTCCGACACGAGGGCGAGGACCTGAACGGCCGACGGGTTG
>CAZDYO010000515.1:0-2276 GCA_964509555.1 uncultured Acidimicrobiales bacterium | reverse complement strand
ATCATGTTGAGATCGAGGTACCAGCTCTGGGGACGGCCGACGATCTCCTCAACGGCGCGTGGCGACACGCTCAGTGGGGCCAGGCCGGGCGGCACTCCGATGCACTTCTGGGTGCCCGAGTAGGCGATGTCGACGCCCCAATCGTCGAGCCTGACCGGGATTCCTCCCAGTGAGGTGACGCAGTCGATCAGCAGCAGGGCGTCTCCCTTGCCGGCGCCGAGCGGGGCGATCTCGTTGCGTACACCGGTGGAAGTCTCGGCATGCACCACGGCGATGATCTTCGGGGATGGGTGGGCATCGAGCAGACGCTGGGGATCGATGGCGGTCCCCCACGGGGCATCCACCCGAACGACCTCGGCTCCGGCCCGGGCGGCAACGTCGCACATGCGCCCTCCGAACACTCCGTTGACGCCGACCACCACCACGTCGCCGTGCTCGATGAAGTTGACGAACGCTGCTTCCATGCCGGCGGATCCGGTTCCCGAGACCGGGAACGTGAGCGGATTGTGGGTCTGGAAGGCATGGCGGAGACGATCGCCGGTCTCGTCGAGCACCGGTATGAACTCGGGGTCGAGGTGACCGAGCACCGGCCTATTGAAGGCCTCGATGACCTCGGGATACGGATTGCAGGGGCCGGGGCCCATCAGGATGCGGTCGCTGTGTTTCACAGCCGTGGATCCTAGGGGTTGGACACCAATGCGACCAGATAGCCGTCGGGGTCACGCAGCACCATCTCGAAGTGGTGCGCCAGTTCGACCCATTGAGGTTCAGATACGACATCCGCCTGGATTCCCCGAGCCCTTACGAGAGCAGTGCCGAGGTCGGGTTCGTCGAAATACACGATGACGCCCGCTCCGGGCCTCTCTCCATTGTGCGGCCCGACCGGACCGTGTTCGTTCCCACCGGTGCGGTGCAGTTGAAGGATGAGTTGCCCGTCGCTGTCGAGAATCATCTCGAAATCGGGCCCGCCATGACCGCTGCTGGCCGCGAGGATCTCCTGATACCAACGCGACGATGCCTCGACATCTCGAACATGGAACATCGCGACGGCCGACATCGTCGGCAGGCTACACCCGGCTACGACGGTGATCTAGATGTCGGGCCAGCGGCGGGTGCGTGTCTTCGCCCGTCGGGATCGGTCACCCAGAGCCCACGAGCGCCGCCATGAACCCGCGGACGGGCCGGTGAGCGACGGTGAGTTGCCGTTGTGGGCCCTGATGCGAGCCTGGTACCAATCAGAGGAGGCCTCATCGGCCAGCGCCGCGATCTCGGCTTCGATGCGGGCCGCGAATCGGATGGCGTTCTCGGCATCGGTCGGGCGTATCGGGGATCCGATGGTGACCGACGTGGTGCTCGGACTGGGCATCGACTTGCCCTTGCGGAGGATTCTTCCGGTGCCTTCGATGTGGACCGGGATCACCGGCACGTCACAGCGTCGGGAGAGGTAGGCGGCACCGCCGCGGAAGGGTTGTCCCCAACCATCGGGGCTGCGTCCGCCCTCCGGGAACAGCAGCAGGCTCCAGCCATCGTCGAGCAGCTCGGCGGCAAGATCGGCCGAACGCCTGCCGACCTTGGTGCGCTCGATGGGGATGGCGCCGATCGTGAGCGACGACAATGCGGACACGAGTCGGGTGCTGAAGAAATAGTCGGCCGCCGCGCCCACCACGATCTTGTGACGCCACGGTTCGGGAATCGATGTGAGCATCAGCGGCGTGTCGAGGTGACTGTGATGGTTGGCCGCGAAAATTGCCGGACCCTCAAGGTCGAGCAGGCGGTCGGTGCCTCGCCTCTCGGGGGCAGTGAGCGCCGACACGGCCAGCTTCATCGGGCCGTCGACGATGGCGGCCCGGGCCATCCGGGCGGGTGTGCGTCGGGCCCATGAGGTGTCGTAGCGGGCGCCGGTGGTGCTGAGTTCATGGACCGGTTCCACGCCTCGCGGCGTGGATGGGGCCCGAAACGGAAACCCGAGCGCCCGGAACCGCTTCACCGGTGACAGGGCCCGGGTGATCGACTTCGGCAGGGGAGTGAGGCCGAGCTGACGAGCGAGCTTCATTGCCGGTGCCTCATGTGACGTCGGCCATCAGGATCGGCGGGTTGTGCATGTGGGTGATGGTGCCGTGGGGGCCGACCACATCAGAAGCCATCTCGAGAGCGTCCTGCAATGTGGAGGCGGGCTGGAAGCCGAGGCGGCGAACCGAGCGAGGGTCGCCACCGACGATGATCACCCGGCCGAGCCACTGGAGGGCGTGGGCACCCCAGTACCACATGTAGAACGG
>CAZDYO010000514.1:0-2276 GCA_964509555.1 uncultured Acidimicrobiales bacterium | reverse complement strand
GTTGTGGACCACTCAACTATGAGGTCAATACCAATGGGCACGACCTCGGGTCGGCCCAACGACAGGCGATAGACCAAGCCTTCGAGGAGTACGGGGCTCTGGTGGGCCGGACGGCCACCAACCTCGGCGATACCACGGCCACGATTGCCGAACATCAGGCCGGCGATCCGGTACTGGTCGAGGTCAAGTGGCCATCGGATGCGCCCGAGAATCTCGGATATGCCAGCCCCGATATTGTCGATGACACATACACCTCCGGTTGGATCTATCTCAACCCTTCGGTGGCGCAGGCCCCGCCTGGCCTGATCAGACGGATCACCCTCCACGAGATCGGACATCTTGCCGGCCTTGACGATGTGGTCGATCCATCGGAACTCATGGACCCCTCACTGCCGGTCGACCATTTCGGCTCCGGCGACCTGATCGGTCTGTTCGTCACCCACAACGGTGGATGTGAGGGCTCGACACTCGCCCGCACACTCATCTCCCAGGCAGCAGCCAAGAGCGATTCTGGGAGGAACAACTAGAGAGGCTCGCCAAACAAGGTTCCCGCCCCACCTGTCCGGGGCGGGAGCCGTCCATCAACCCGACGGGCGACCTGTCCTCGTCTGTCGGGTACTCCAATGCGACCACGGTGTCCGGGGACCTGTCCCCCCGGGCACCGTGGTCGCGTTCGGGTACTACAGGGTTGAGGAATCCTTGTTGGTGTCGTCGACGACCGGGACGCCGTCCCAGCGTCGACGAGCCCACCAGACCAGGACGGCGGCGATCACGATCAGCGGCGCGAATGGCAGCAGTCCACCGGAGACCAGCAGGGCGATGCTGCCGATGAACTTCAGCGACGACATACCCGCAGAGAAGGAATCGCCGAATCCGGGCAGGGCATCATGGCTGGAGGCGACGATGACGACATTTCCCGACGCCTGAACCGGCCCGCCCTGGGCACCGACGGGGTCGGCGTGGGCCACGAGATCGATCTGCAGGCCACCGGTGATGTCACGACGCCTTATCCGGCCGTCCTCCACGGCCAGCTCAGTGCTGACAACAAGACGCGCCCCGGGTTCGAGACGATCGACATCGCCCTCCACCACAGTGAAGTCGCTCAGCCGCAGGCGCAGCGAGCCGTTCTCGAGTCGCAGAGAGGTGAGAGGTGATTCTCCGATGTTGTCGATCTCCACGCACAGCGCCGCCCTGTCGTTGCGCTCGACGGTGAAGTCGAGTGATCCGGGGCATGCGTCGGTGGTGCCGGCACCCAAGCCGGCAACAAGTTCGATGGCTGCCGGTGGAATCACGGTGGGGGCCTGGGTGATGGTGAGTGTGATGGTGGCCAGCGCCACCTGGTCGTTGATGGTGCGAAGCTGGCCGCGGAGCTGCTCGAGTTGGGTTTCACGCTGCAGGAGCTGGTTCTCGAGGTTGGCCAGGGCGTTTATGTCGCCGGCCCGGTCCAGAAGGGCGCGCAGTCGGGCGACACTCGCCTCGGCGGTGGTCACCCGGCTCTGAAGGTCGACGATCCGGTCGGTGACGTCGTCGGCGCTCACCTGTTGGTTTACCAGATCACCAATGCGGGCGATGGCAGCCAGAGCCTTGTCAAAGTCATCGGGCTGCACCTTGAAGGTGAGCACCGTGCGGGGGCTGCCAACGGTGCTGGTCGATTCGCCGAACACGATGCCACCGATCGCCGTCACGGCATCGCGTGCTTCGGTTCCCGCGGCGGCCACGTCGGCCACTTCCACACCGATCGTAGCGGTGAACACGATGTCGCGTCCGATGTCGGCCGGGGTCAGGGCGGTCGGTACGGCCAGCCCCGGTACTTGGTCGGCGCCGACGATGTCGGGCGATGGGGAAGCGGAGTCGGTGCGTGATCCGCCGACGGAAACAGATCCATCGGATTGCGTGGCGGCTGCGGCCGCGGTCGTCGACGGGGCGAACCCGGATTCTGCTGAGGCAGAGTCGCCGGTGAATGAACTCGCGCTGCCGCTCGACGCCGAGTCACCACACGCGGTGAGCACCACCGCCAACATGATGAGCAGCGCGGCGATCCGCAGCCGGGTTCGTCTTGTCCGTCCAATGTGAGCCGCCATGTCGGCCTCCCCGTGATTGTGTGGGGGATACGACGGAAATCCCCGGCGGTGGGTTCCCGGGTCACGCGAACGACGGAATCCCGTAACCGGGTTGTCACCGTGTTACGAAGTTTCGATGTCAACCGTGATCAGATGATCACTCTGTGTTCACCGAACGGAACGACTCGACACAGCAGCACTGGGTACCGGCCCGCT
>CAZDYO010000513.1:0-2277 GCA_964509555.1 uncultured Acidimicrobiales bacterium | reverse complement strand
CGGTGGCCGAATCAAGGAGCCGCGCCACCCGCTCGGCCAACGCGGCGTCGCCCAACAGGCCCGCCACCTCGCGGGCGTGGAGCCCCACCAGATCAGCAGGATTGACCGCCGCCATCAGCGCCCAGAACTCCTTGGCCTTGAGCGGGTCGGCTTCAACCGGCGAGATTCGGTTGGTGAGAAGGAGTGCGGCGTCGGCTGATTGCACGGCAACGATCATCCCGCAAACGCGAGGCCGACAGGAACCACCGGCCCTGAACCGGCCACACGCAGCAACGAGCCGATGACGGTGACGGTCCAGCGGGAGTCGACGATGTCGTCGATCAGCAGGCAAGGACCGCCGGGCACATCGGGCAGCACCTCGAACGACCCCCAGATGTTGGACACCTGCGAGTTGGAGTTGCGCATCTCCTTCTGTGGTTCAGTGTGGTGAATCTTTTTGACCACGGGTTGAACCGGCAGACCCATTCGGCGGCCGACCTCGGCCGCCAGAGACGGCACCAGATCCGGATGCCCGAGGGAAGGCACGAAGGTGACCCACTCGACGGACTGCTCCACCTGAGCTGTGATCATCTCGGCAAACGCGTCGATCAACTCGGGTGCGAACCGGCCAGCGATCTGCTTGCCCTGACGCACCAGCGGCCCCCACCCCGCGGCCCCCCAAGAAGTGAGACACCAACCGGGTTGGTTGACCTGCCCGGCGGCGATCGAACCGCTCGGTTCGCCGAGACCCGCCGGCCATCTCTTGCGGGGCTGGAACAACACATGTTCGTGGCGCAACCGATTGTCGGCCTCATGCTCCAACCCCGAATCAGGATCAACACCGAACCGCTCACCCCGGCACACGTCGCAGATGCCGCAAGGCTCGGCCGCGGGATCATCGAGTTGCCCTCTCAGGAACTGCATGCGGCACGAGTCGAGCACGACATATCGCTCCATCGCGTCCTGTTCCTCGCGACGCCACGAGTTGACCCGCTCGACCCTCTCCCTCGGATAGGTCCACGACGCCAAGGTTCGCTGCCAGCCGGACGACACCTTCTCCACCGCCCCCTCAACCTCGAGCTGGGTGAGCAGGCCGTCGATTCTGCCCGTCGACAGGTTGACGCGAGCTGCGATCTGGCCCCGCTTGATCGGCTCCTCGGATTCTTCGAGCAGATCAATGACGGCCTCGACATCCTCCTGGGAGGGAAACGCCGATTCGATGAACCAGTCCTGGATGTCGCGGTCCTCGGCCCCGGCCAGGAGAATGCCGTATGACTCGGTGAGCGAACGGCCGGCCCGCCCCACCTGCTGGTAGTAGGCGATCGCCGACTGCGGAACCTGGTAGTGGATCACAAAACCCACGTCGGGTTTGTCGTATCCCATGCCCAGCGCCGAGGTGGCCACCACGCACTTGATCTCGTTGGCCAGGAAACGGTCGAGCATCGCCGCCTTGGCGTCGACCTCCATCTGATCGCCACCACCCATGTAGGTGCCGCAATCGATGCCGTGGGCCCGCAGAAACTCGGCCACCACCTCTACATCCCGCCTCACCAGGCAGTAGACGATTCCGGTGCCGGGCAGATCAGGGATGTTGCGGGCCAGCCAGGCCAGACGCTGATCCGGACGGCGCTTGTCGGTGTGGACCTCGAGCCGCAGACCCTCACGGCCGAGCGGGCCCCGGATGGTGAGAAGATCGTGGCCGAGCTGCGATTGCACATCGGCGATCACGCGATCGTTGGCCGTGGCCGTGCAACCGATGACCGGAACCCCCGCGGGAAGCAGTTGCAGGATCCGTCCGATGCGCCGGTAGTGGGGCCGGAAGTCGTGTCCCCAGTCGCTGATGCAATGGACCTCGTCGACCACCACCAGGCCGACGCGTGAACCAAGCTCGGGCATCCAGTTGCGGCGAAACTCCGGGTTGTTGAGCCGTTGCTCGGACACCAGCAGCAAATCGATCTCGTCGGCCTCCAACCGGCCCCGGATCTCATCCCAGCCATCGCGGTTGGTGGAGTTGACCACCGCGGCCCGCAACCCCATGCGGGCCGCCGACTCGACCTGGTTGGCCATCAAGGCGATGAGAGGCGACACCAGGAACGACGCTCCGAAACCCCGGTCGCGCAGCATCCGAGTGGCGATGAAGTAGACCGCCGACTTGCCCCACCCGGTGCGTTCCACCACCAGCACCCGGCTGCGATCGTGGACCAAGGCCCTGATGGCTTCGAGTTGGCCGCGCCGAAACACCGCCGTGGGATCGGCGGTGAGGGCGCGCAGATGTGCCAGGGCCTCGGAATCGAAATC
>CAZDYO010000512.1:0-2283 GCA_964509555.1 uncultured Acidimicrobiales bacterium | reverse complement strand
AGGATCTCTGCCAGGCCATGTCGGTTCCACCCGCTCGCAAGTATCAAGCCGACGGGGGCCCAACCCCGGGACAGATCGCAGAACTGATCAGATCGACCGTCCCCGGCCCGGACGCTGAGACTGATGTGTGGCGTTTCGCCGATGCGCTCGTGTTCAACTGGCTGGTCGCCGGGACCGACGCTCACGCCAAGAACTACAGCTTCCTGCTTGCCGGGAATCAGATCAGGTTGGCGCCGCTGTACGACATCGCTTCGGTGCTCCCGTATGACGACAGCAACGGTCACAAGGTGAAGCTCGCCATGAAAGTAGGCGACGACTACAAGCTCCCCCGGACCGATCGGCGCAGCGCTTGGGAACGTGCTGCCGACGAACTCAAACTCAACCGGGACAGCCTCATCGCGCGAGCAGCCGACTTGGCAGAACGTACGCCGGAGGCGATCGCCATCGCGGCGGGCGAAAGCGATCTCAGCAGCCTCCCGACCGATCTGCCCGAGCGGCTCGTGGAGCTCGTCTCCGAACGCAGTGAGCGCTGCCTGGCCACGTTGAGCTGAGCGTCGACCGGACGGCCTATCCGACCGCCTCAATGATGGATCGAGCGATCTCGCCGCCGGCCTCGATCGTGTAGCGATCCGGCCAGTCAGCGACCATGGCACTGAGGTCGGTTGTGAAGCGAGCGTCGTCGAGTTTGGCTTCGAGGTTCGCCAGTGCCAGCGCCGGTGTCCAGCCATCGGGACGGTAGGGGCCGAACGCGGCGGCGATGGCCTCCGGATCGACGTCGGCTTCCTCGACGGCCAGCCACATGTCGAACAGGTCGCGGCCTTTGCGTCGTTGATACAGGGCCCGGATTTTGGTGGCGACGACTTCTTCAACGGTGAAGGTGGCAACGTCGGCTTGTCCGCGGAACCAGGGGCTGTCCACGGTGAGGGGTCGGGTGACCGGTGGTTGGGCTGGGGAGCGTTCGAAGGTGTTCATTTCGACTTTGATCCTCATTCGGCCCCCGTTGACGAATGTCGAGTCGAGTCTCGCTTTCGGGTGTCGGCGCACGTCCGTTTGGACGCGGTCGAAACCGACCGCCTCGGCGATGTAGCGGATGGCGTCGAGGACCTTGCCGACCCCGCCGGCGGTGCGCCGTACGTAGTCGAGGTCTTCGCTGTAGCGCCAGGGCCGGTCGAGCCACAGTTTGTGAAAGCACGTCCCTCCGCGGAAGACCAACTCGTCGCCCAGTAGTGGATGGTTGGCAATCTCGATGATGAGTCGTGAGAGGACGAGATCCTGTTTGACCTGTTCGTCCGTGGCCCACGGTACTACATGGCGCCAGTGGGCTAGATCCGCGCCGGTGATCACAGGTCGTGCTCAATGTCGGTGTTAACGATGACGCGCCACCGCAGGTCGCGTCCGCCCGGCCCGGCGCCAGGTGAGAGGTCCCGGTAGCGGCTGTCGCCAACGGCCGCATGTAGCGCATCTGTGTCAGCATCGGTGCCCAACTCTGCCGCCATCAGGTCGATCAGAAATCCGGCGCGTTGGACGACAGCAGCGGGGTAGAGATGAGCGATTCCGGCCAATCGTTCAAGGTCAATCAGCGAGTCCTCAAGGAGCTCGCCGATGATCGTCGCCACGTTCGAGAGCCCGCCAGAATCTTCGGGAGACTCGATGAGGTCAAGGACGGTGACCTCTGGGGTTGATACCCAGATCCTTCCGGTGGGCACGTTGCGTCGTTGGTGCGGACGATCGGTCGCGGCGGCGCGCTGCAGGAATCGGATGCGGTTGCGGCCGATAGTGCGATCACGAAGTCGTGCGGGCGTGACCACCTGGAACACCATCGGCGATTGATGTGACGCACCATGAATCGCCGCGGCAGACAAGAGTCCCACGTAGTAAGGGTGGCCGAGGTGATTCATCAGCTGATCAATGAAGTGGCTCGCTGGAGGCGCCCCAGCCGACCGATACTCCGCCGGGACCGGTACCCACGCACCCTTGGTCACAGCAACGAACTTTCCCGTCTGCCTTGCGTGTTTGAGGCTTGCCGGCACTGTTTCCGCCGGAACGTCCAGAACCTCCGCCGCTTCGGCGGTCGTGACGAAGTGCTTTCCGCGACCTATGAGCCAGTCGGCGAGATTGCTCGGTGCGACACGCGTACTAGTCACGCCGTTTATCGTATCAAAACGGAGTGCAGATGTCGTTTTTGATACGTGAGACGGTGCACGGCCGGGGCCTCGGATCATCTCCGCGGTTTAGAGACTGTTGGGACTGTCGCCCACCTACCGGAGCTACACGGTCCAGCAT
>CAZDYO010000511.1:0-2286 GCA_964509555.1 uncultured Acidimicrobiales bacterium | reverse complement strand
GACGGCGAGCTCGACTACGACTCGAAGACACTCGACGTGTACGTCGGGTACCTCCGCAAGAAGATCGAGGAAGGTGGCAGGCCGCGGCTTCTCCACACGGTGCGCGGTGTCGGATACGTGGTCAGAAGCGAGGCCAGGTGAGCCTCCGAGCGAGAGTGGCCGTGGCCGTGGCTGTGGTCGTCGCGGTGGTGGTCAGCGTCGTCGGGGTCTCCGTCTACCGTTCGACCCGCAGCGAGTTGTTCGGTCAGATCGATCATGATCTGACGGCCCGGGCCGAACAGGTGGGTCGTCAACCCAGAGGGTTCGCCCGACCGGGGGGTGGCCGTTTCCAGCTCGGCGGACGGGTGCCCCGCCAGGACCCGTTCGGTGGGATCGTGTCGTTTGATGTGCTGGCCCGCATCATCGACCCGAACGGCAATGTGGTTCTCTCACTCGGTCCTGACTTCGGGGTCGACCCGGATCTGGCGGTGCTGATCGATGCCAGGGTGTCGCCGGTGATCCGGACCGTGCATGGTTCCGCGGGGTCGTTGCGTTCGATCACCGTCCCGGCCCCGGGCGGGAACTTTGTCGAGATGGCCAGGCCGTTGGCGGAGACGGATTCGGTGCTGGCGGCGATGCGTTCACGGATCCTGCTGATTGGTCTGTTGGCAATAGTCGGAGCGGCAATGCTGGCCTGGTTCATTGCCCGCAGTGCGGTGAGGCCCATCACGCAACTCACCGTTGCGGCTGAGCGGGTGGCCACCACCGGCGACCTTTCCCAGCCGGTCGACCAGACCGGTGGCGATGAGGTGGGACGGCTGGCCGCGAGCTTCAACGGGATGCTGGATGCGTTGTCGCAGTCCCGTCGTCAGCAGCGGAGTCTGGTGATGGATGCCAGCCACGAGCTCCGTACCCCGCTCACCAGCCTGCGTACCAACGTTGATGTGCTCGGCCGTGGGCGTGATCTCACCCCGGATCAGCACGACGCGCTGGTGGCCGATCTCGATGCCGAACTGGGTGAGCTCACCGATCTGGTGACCGAGCTTGTCGATCTGGCATCCGATCTACGTGACGACGAGGCCACGCAGCCGTTGCGTCTCGATGAGTTGGCAGCACCGGTTGTGGAGCGGACCCGTCGGCGCACCGGCCGCAGCATCGAGCTGCGATGCCTCCGGTCGGCGGTGGTCGAGGGCCGCCCAGAGGCGTTGTCCCGGGCGATCCGCAATCTCGTCGACAACGCGGCCAAGTTCAGCCCGGCTGACGCTCCGGTGGTGGTCGAGATCAACGGCGGTTCGGTCACGGTCCACGACTCGGGGCGCGGCATTCCTGCCGAGGAGCGGGCGAAGGTGTTCGACCGTTTCCATCGGGTGGAGGCCACCCGCACCATGCCCGGGTCGGGCCTGGGGTTGGCCATTGTTCGTCAGGTGGCCGAGGCCCACGGGGGGAGTGCCGCCGCCGGCGAGTCTCCACTTGGCGGAGCGTCGGTCGGATTCACCGTGCCAACTGTCGACGACTGATGGCCGATCGCGGCGGACGTGACATGTCTGACACGAACGTGGTTGTAGTGGGCCTTGAGGCGTTCACCGAGTCGAATTGGATGGAGTTGACACGACGAGCCGCGGCTATGTCCATCACATTTGAGCGCGATGGGACCGATCTTCTGGTGGATTCGGCCGATGAGGCCGCCGTGCTCGATGCCATCGTCGCGATCCAAGACCAGTTGGAGCAATCTCCATGGCCGGAGGTCGATTCGGAGGGCCGTATCGGACGGCCGGCGGGGGTTGCCGCCCGACTTCTCGCCGGCTACATCGACATGCTGTTTCTCGCTGCTGTCCTGATCCCATTCTGGATCGGTTCGGCCGATCGAGCTGTCACTCTTTCGGCCGATGCCGTGGGGCTGTTGTCTCTCGTGTCGATGGAGTGGCGATACGGCGCCACTCCTGGAAAGAGGTTGCTCGGGCTGAAGGCGACCAGCGTTGAGATGCAACCGCCGGCGTTTCATTCGGCGCTCATACGTCGCGCTTGGGTCCTGCCCCAGCTACTCCCGACGGCCGCCTTTGGCGTGGCGATCAGCCCCGCTGTGGCCGTGATCACACTGGCAACCATCGCTGTCAGCACAGACAAACGCGGGTGGCACGACCATCTGGCCGGTACGAGCGTCGTCTACGCCCGCTGACCACTGGACGCGCAAGTGCCGAGGCTTGGGGCCTCGGCACTTGTTTGTTGGGGGTTGTTGGGGTTGGTCAGGCGCCGGCTGGGGTTTGGGGTCCGCCGAAGCCGGGTCCGTCGGGTCCGCCCTGGCCGGGT
>CAZDYO010000510.1:0-2286 GCA_964509555.1 uncultured Acidimicrobiales bacterium | reverse complement strand
ATCAATGGTGATCGACAACCTCAGCAACGGAGTGAGCGCGTCCATCAGCGTGACGGCCATCAACGAGGCCGGCGACAGTTCGGCCAATCCCGTTTCCGGCATTCCGTTCACCGTCCCCGATCAACCGACGGCCTCGGTGATGCTCGACAACGGATCGATCCTCGTGGCCTGGGCCCCGAACTTCGATGGAGGCCGGCCCATCACCGGCTACATCGTGAAGCTCGACGGCGTTCCCGTCGGCGAGTACGACTCGACGACAGCCACGAGTGGAATCACCGGCCTTGTCAACGGCACCGACTACACGGTCACTGTTGAAGCGGTGAACACGGCCGGAAACAGCGCTCCGGCGTCGATCGTGGCCAGCCCACTGACGGTACCCGGCGCGCCACCGGCCAGTATCTCGGATCAGGGCGACGGCAGCCTCACGTTGGTGTGGCAGCCGCCGGCCGACGATGGTGGACGCCCGATCACCGGCTACATCGTGCTCCTCGACGGAGCCGAGATCGCACGGCCGTCTGCCGACCGGACCCGGCTGGCGATCGCCGGCCTCGATAACGGTCGGACCTACAAGGTCTCGGTGAGCGCCGTCAACGAGGCCGGGTCCGGCGCGGCGGCCACACGAACCGGAACCCCGTTCACGGTGCCGGCGCCCGTGGTGGCACCGACGGTCGACTCCGGCGACGGGTCGCTCAACGTCACCTGGGGCACTCCCACCTTCGATGGCGGCCGGCCGCTGGAGTCATACCAGGTGGAGGTTCGGATTCCCGGAACCGAAACCTGGACCGTGATGTCGACCACATCTGGCAACTCGGCCACGATCACCGGCCTCAACAACCGCATCCAGTACGAGGTGCGGGTGACCGCATCCAACCCGGCCGGCCGGTCCGACCCGCAGAGCGTCGAGCTGATGGGCATTCCGTTGCCCCCTGACACCGACAACGACGGACTGCGCGACGATGTCGATCCGGCGGTGAACAATCCCGACGCCGACGGTGACGGCCTCATCGACGGCATCGACCCCCAGCCGCTGATTCCGGCCACCAACGCCGTGGCGGCAACGACCACGAGCGTCAGCCCCGCTCCGTCCGTGGATCGTGTCGTGCCGGCCGCAACCCAGCCGGTGGGCAATCGAAACTCCGGTAGCGACAATTCAGCGGCACTGATCCTCGTGGTCATAGCCGCCATGCTCGGGTTCGGAGTGATGATGTCGCCGCTGCGACTGATCCTGTTGGGTTGGCGCCGTTGCGACCACTGCGGACGATTCGTGACCGAGCGAGACGAATCGTGGCTGGATCGAGGCCGCAGCCAGGCGTGTGAAGACTCCCCGGACGGGATGCACTTCCACGACTGATTGAACTTCGGTAGTCAAGCCGCCGCTCCGGATGACCGGGGCGGCGGCTTCATTTTTGGACCGGTTGTGCCAGAGCCCGGTGGGTGCCCGGTGTGGGGCGTCCCCCGGAGCTTTACAGAAGCTTGATGTTGGCGACGCGAATCGCTTGATGAAGGAGTCGTTCAATGAATCCATCAAACAGGAACAAGCGAAAGGAAGCCTCCGATGATGTGGGGATACGAAGGATTCGGAATTGTCGGGATGGTTCTCTTCTGGGGAGCCGTCATCTGGGCCATCACCCGGGCCGGCACCAACCATGCCCAGCCGGGCACCCAGGTCAGCGCCGCCCAGATCCTCGAAGCGCGATTCGCCAACGGTGAGATCGATGCCGACGAGCTCGCAGCGCGTCGACGCGGCCTGTCCGACTGAACCATCCGAGAACGAACCAGAATGACGAAGGAACAAACCATGACAACGGAACACAACGCAATGAGCAGGACCCGCAAGGCGGCCATCGCTGCCGTTCTGGTGGCCGGACTCAGTGGAGCGATCACGATCGTAGGAGTGTCGACGGCATCGTCGGACCCGGGATCGGCCCCTGCCGTCACTGCGGACGCGAACCACGGCTCCATGGAACCGGGAGATCCGGCCGACTGCGAGAAATTCGCCGAGGAGAACGGAATGGGCGATCACCAGGACATGGGTGACTTTGCCGACATGATGGGCGAGCAGTTCTCCGACATGATGAGCGGCGGCAGCCGCATGGGCGCCTGAGGTCCCACACCCACAGCCGACCACAGGGGTACCGCCGATGATCGGCGGTGCCTCTACGCTGCGCAACAATGGACCAAGAGCGGATACTCCTAGTCGACGATGAACCCGACCTGCGCAGCATGGTGCGGCAATACCTCGAAGCCGAGGGGTTCGCCGTCGTTGAGGCGGCCGACGGCAGCGAA
>CAZDYO010000509.1:0-2291 GCA_964509555.1 uncultured Acidimicrobiales bacterium | reverse complement strand
GACAACGATGTGGTCTGCCGACGAGACCAGACCCGTAGCTTCAGATATGGCCGAACCGCTCATTGCAGCGATGGTACCCATGCGTCCACCTGTGATCCCGTCGAACAGTCCCCGACCCGGGACTCCCAAACAAATTTCGACTACTGTTCGTGGCCGGACAACATTTGTCGACCAGGGAGGGACCTGATGCGACGACGTCATCGAATCCTCATAGCGCTTTTGTCGCTCGGGATGCTCGCGGCCTTGCCGGTATCTGCCGGCATTGCGGCCGCCCAAGGTGATTCCGGGGGTGGGGACCCGGCACTCGACGCGCTTCGCCAGTTGGTCCCGCCGAGTTTCCCCGGCGAGTACGACCTCACCGCGGCCGACGCCGAGTACGGCCAACTCGTGTCGTTGTTCAACGAGAACACGATCGTTCCCGACTTCGGAGACGGCAGCAAACTCACCGGTGTGTGCGGCGGGTTCGCCTACTCATACGACTCCAACGGCGATCTGCTCGACGCCGCCTTCGATGCCGGCGACGACCAACCCCCCGTCGACATCGGAGGAGCCAATGCCGGCGAACAGGCCTTCACCGCCGGAAACCCGTTCGAGGTCGACACCGATGGACTCGTGATGTATTTCGGGTTCATGCCCCGCGACGGCGACGGGCCGCTCGATCACCACTGGGAGATCAAGACCCAGGGGATCAGCCTCGACAAGGGTGGCGACCCCAACCCTCGGTTGAAGAACCGCAACGCCGGAATCGTCGACTTGGCCAATGATCTCCCGAGCATCCTCAGGGCCAACTTCAAGGCCAAGATCTCCGGCCGCCTCGATGAGGCCAGCGGACTCGGGCCGTGCATCGGAGAGGGCCACGTCCAGTTCAACGGTCCGTTCCTCAACGTGGTCTCGGCCGCCGGGCTGGCCCTGGCCGGTTTCGGAATCTTCGGACTGTTGTTCAATTCCCGTCCCGCCTACACATGGAAGAGCTGATTCACCATGTCTGACCAAGAACTCAAGCGACATCCCGTTCGCGGCGGAATCTGGGGCATACCCACCGGCTTGGGCCTCGGGCTCCTGGCCGTCAACTCCCAGATATTCTCGCTATCGCTCACCACCTTGGGGGCGTTCGCGGTGCTCGGCATCATCATCGGGGCCGCCTGGGCATCGTTCGGTCCCGCCAAGAAACCCAAGGGAGCGGCTCCCGACCCGCGGGCCTCCGCGGCCGAACCGGAGCCGGTGGCGTCAGCCACGCACTCCACAGGACCCATGGAAGACGAGACCCGGGATCAGACTCCCGGTGAACAGCCGGGGCCGATCTGAGAGTCCCTCAACACGCGCTTCGTGGGATTTCTCGCTGAAATCGCCACTCATGGTTGACAAGAGTGTATGAAATGTATTGAAATACATCATCACTTCCCCGTCCCACACTTCATTGCAGACGGAGCACCCCATGTCAGTCCACAGCGAGACCCCAGCCAAACGCCCGATGGTCGAGTCGATCAGAGTGGGAGTCTGGTCCGACCCTCTCATTGAGCAACTGGGTCATGATCCCCGATCCATCTATGTCGAGCAGTTCTGGCTTGGCATCCTCGGTCCGAGCACCGTCTGGCTCCTCAGGCACTGTGCGTCGAGGCTCGACGAGTCTCCCGAGGGTTTCGATCTCACCTTGTCCGATGTGGCCGGCGCTCTCGGCCTGGGCCACCGCGGTGGACGCAACAGTCCGCTGGCCCGCTCGATCACCCGGGCATGCCGGTTCGGTGCGGCCCGGGCCGTCGGCGAAGGCGAGCTGCAGATCAGAAGGCGATTGGCCCCACTCAACCGCGGCCAGATCGAGCGGCTCCCCGAGTATCTCCGCGAGCGTCATCGGGTCTACATCGAGCGCGAACTCGACATGGGAGACCTCGATGCTCAGCGTCGCCGGGCCCGCCGGTTGGCACTGGGGTTGGTGGCCTGCGGAGGCCACCTCGACGATTCGGAGCTCCAACTCGGCCGTTGGAGGATCCATCCCTCGGTGGCTGCCGAGGCAGTCCGCTGGGCATGGGAACAGCACAATTCCGACGATGCCGGCGGTCTCGAGGCCGCCTGACGATCATTATGGGTCCGATGACCCTGCAAATTGGGTCAAAAGAAACATAAGGGATCGGCCATCGAGTGCCGAAGGAATAGGGACAGCTCGCCACCGAGGTGGTGGCGACACGAAATGGGGAGTCCACCCAATATGACCACCGCCTTCCAGTTCCTCAGCACCTGGATCACCAGCCACATCGACGACGAGCGTGGCGCCAGCCTCGTCGAGTACGCCCTCT
>CAZDYO010000508.1:0-2293 GCA_964509555.1 uncultured Acidimicrobiales bacterium | reverse complement strand
ACTCGGCCCGCTGGAATCATGAACACGATCTGACCGGCAGACATGTGGCGGTGATCGGCACCGGCGCCAGCGCCATCCAATTCGTGCCCGAGGTGGCCAAACAGGTCGGCCATCTCGACCTGTACCAGCGCTCGCCCAACTGGGTGCTCCCACGGGTGAACCCGCCCTACACCCAAGCCCGAAAGTGGGCTTTTCGTCACGTGCCCGGTGTCAGGTGGCTCCACAGGGCGGCCATCTGGGCCAAGTTCGAGTGGCTGGTCGGACCGGTGTTCAACTCCGGTGGCGTATCCAACAAGAAGGCCACCGAGGCGGCCACCAAGTTCCTCACCGAATCGGTTCCCGATGAGGAGCTGAGAGGCCGGCTGCTGCCCGACTATCCGATCGGGTGCACCCGAATTCTCGGTTCGAGCTCGTGGTACCCGGCTCTCCAGCAACCAAACGTAGAGGTGATCACCAGTGGCATAGGCCGGATCGTCGCCGACGGCATCATCGACTCCGACGGACGCCATCGGCGCGTCGGCACCATCATTTTCGGAACCGGATTCCGCACCACCGAGTTCCTGTCGCCAATAGATTTCCGGGGGCGCGACGGCCAGTCGATCCACGACAGCTGGGGCGACGGCGCCGAGGCCCACATGGGCACGACCGCATCCGGGTTCCCCAATCTGTTCATGCTCTACGGGCCCAACACCAATCTGGGCCACAACTCGATCATCTTCATGATCGAACAGCAGCTCCGCTACATCGTGGGATTGCTCGAGAAGATGCGCAAGCTCAGGCTCGTGGCCCTGGAACCCCGTCCCGAGGCTCAGGCTTCCTACAACGAATGGGTCCAGGAGCAGATGAAGAAGCGGGTCTGGGTTGCCGACTGCTCGAGCTGGTACAAGAACGATTCCGGCAAGGTTGTCAACAACTGGCCCACTTCCACCGTGAAGTACTGGCGGAGATGTCGCAAGCCCGACTTCGACTCCTACATCGGCTATCGCCCGCCCGGGTGATCAGAGGGCGAACGAGCCGTCGAGCCTCACCTTCCAACCGGCTCCGGCCACGGTGCCACCGTCTACGGGAATCGAAGATCCGGTGACGAAACTTGCCATATCGGATGCGAGAAACACGACCACGGCCGCGCATTCGTCGGGTGTTCCCATTCGGCGCAGAGGAGTCGGGTGAAGTCCGTCGGTCATGGCTCCGCTGGCGCCGCTGAGTTCCGCATCACCCGGTGTCGGGATCATGTCGGGGGCCACACAATTGACCCGGATCCCGCGACCTCCGAGTTCAAGCGCCATGCTCTTGGTGAACTGCTCGACTCCCGCTTTCATGGCCGCGTAGACCGCGAACCCCGGGGCTGCATGCCAGGCCTCAACCGAGGTGACATTCACGATCGCGGCCCCATCGCTCATGACACCCACCGCGTGGCGCACGCAATTGGTCACTGTCCGGAAATTCTCGTCGATCAGGGCACTCTCACCCTTCTCGGACACACCCACGAACTCGGAATGGAAGCCGCCTCCAACATTGTTCACAAGAATGTCGATCGCTCCCAGCGACGTCACCGTACTGGAGATGAACTCGGCGACCGCTTCCGAATCGCGCACGTCGAGCACTTCGCGGTGGCACCTTCTCCCGGCCGACTCAACAGCGGCGGCTGTGTCTGCCAGTCCTTCCGCTGAACGGTCACAGATGGCCAGGTCGGCACCGAACCGGGCCAGAGCCACCGCCGTTGCCGCTCCTATGCCCTGGGCTGCGCCGGTCACCACGGCGATCCGGCCGCGAAGAGAAATCGTGTCGGTGTCAAGTGTCATTGGTTGCTCCCGGAATCGGCGCTAACGGGTAAGTCTGGCCCGCATCGCCTCGGCAGGCCCGGGTTTCGCGAAGAAGTAGCCCTGAACCGTCTGGCATCCCAGGGCTCTGAGAATGTCGGCCTGCTCTTGGGACTCCACGCCCTCGGCTACCACCTCGAGCCCCAGGGTGTCGGCAAGCCGCAGGATTGAGTTGACGAATTTCTCGTTGTCGTGGTCGACACCGAGATCGCTGATGAAGGACCGGTCGATCTTAAGTATGTCGACGGGAAAGCGCTTCAGATAGGACAGAGAGCTGAAACCGGTGCCGAAGTCGTCGACAGCAAGCTTCACGCCCAGGTCCTTCAGCATCCCGAGGATCTTCTCCGATCGGACCGGATCACGCATCATCGACGACTCGGTGATCTCCAGACACAACTGGGACGCGGCCAGCCCCACATCAAGGAGAACCGACTGCACCAGATCGATGGTCTCCTCCCGTTGCATCTGCGAAG
>CAZDYO010000507.1:0-2312 GCA_964509555.1 uncultured Acidimicrobiales bacterium | reverse complement strand
CTACCAGGATGAGCCGTGGGATGAAGAGGCCATCATCTGGCCGCCCTACGCCGACGGAGCCATCTCCTCCGGTCAGTTGAGCGGGGCCGAGGGCCGTCACATCCGGGCCAACTACGGCTCCAAGCTGTCGATGATCGACCACTGGTTCGGTCGGGTCCTCGACGAGTTCGATGCCAGGGATCTGTGGCGCGATACCGCGCTGATCGTGTGCACCGACCATGGCCATTACCTGGGTGAGGTTCGCAACGACCGTGACATCTGGGGCAAGCCGAGCGTTCCGCAATACGAGCCGCTCGGTCACATCCCGCTGATGATCCACTGGCCGGGGGTCGACGGTGGCGCTGCCTGCGATGCGTTGACCACGGGGGTCGATCTGTTCGCCACCATCGCCGACGTGTTCGGCGTGTCGGTCCCCAACGTCACCCACGGCCGTTCGATGGCCCCGCTGCTCGACGGCTCTGCCGACTCGATCCGCGACTGGGCCATCGGGGGAGTCTTCGGCAAGTGGGTTCAGGTCACCGACGGGCGGCACAAATACGCCCGCTCGGCCGTGGGCGACAACTTTCCGCTGTCGATGTGGTCGAACCGTTGGTCGACCATGCCGTTGCACGTCGCCGGCATGGTCGGGTTGCCCGACCCCGACGACCGGGCCTGGATCGACCACATGCCCGGCTCGACCATCCCGGTGATCCGTCAGCCCTTCCAGCCCGGCGACATGTTGCCGTTCTGGGCCGGCGGCGCAAACGTCGACGAGCACCACCTGTTCGACCTCTCTGTCGACCCCGACGAACAGGAAAACCGGGTGGGGGAACGTGCCGAGTCAGAGATGATCGACCTGCTGCGAACCGCGCTGGAGGAAGTGACGGCTCCCGACGACCAGTTCGCCCGCCTCGGATTGCGCTGAATCCCGCCCGATCGGACTATTCGATGGCCGTCCAGCTGATGTCGCCCCGGTCCAGCAGCCGAGCGCTCGAGTTGAGGCAGGCCTTGGACACGTAGGGCGCGACCTCGCGGGCCCGGGTGCGACAGAGCTGGGCCTTCAGTTGACGGGACGCGACGACATCGGGGTCGTCGCCCGGGGCCAGGGCCAACAGATCGATCACGTGGAGTGCCAGCTGGGTGTCTCCGGCATCGGCCAAGCGGCGCGCGTGGGCGACAATGGCGCCACGATCGGTTATGGCCGCCAGCACCGCCGAAGCCGCGTCGGCCCGTGGTGCCGGATGCAGCGTGGTCGGGTTGCGGTCCCACCAGCCGTTCTCCTCACGGTAGAGATCGCGGACGATGTAGTCGGGCGCTCCGTAGATCGGTCTCATGTAGGGGTGATCGAATAGTTCGGCGGGATAGGTCATGTCGGCCAGGCATTCGATCTCGTCCATCCCTCGGTTCATCCGGTCGACGACCTGGGCACGCAGCCACCTCAGGGCCTCAGACATGGTGGAGAGCTGTTGGTGAACCGCGTCGGCACCTTCCACGATCGGCCCGAATTCGGTCAGCAGTCGTTCGGCGCCGAGGGCGTCGAGTCGATCGAGAGTGTCGGCCCAGCGGATGGTGAAACGCTGGGTGCGCAGTGGCGTGCCGATGTTCGGTATGGACCCGCCGGGAGTGGCCGCTCCGCCGCACAGCAGCCCGTCGTCGGGGAGCCAAACGGCGAGGGCGTCGTCGACCTCGGACGGCGCGCTGATCAACTCGACCCTCCGGTCGCCCTCCACCAGGGTCATCGTGTCGTCGAAGGTCTCGGTGGGGTCGTGCAACGCGAAAGCCCTGGCCAGGATGTCGAGGGTGATGCCCTTCGACGGGAACTGCATCACAGCCATCCGCCTCTGGAGTTCGCCGGTCTCCCGGTAGCGCGCGTAGCGGGCCCGGAGTCGTTCTTGGGCCACGAGCCTGATGGGCGGGTCGCCCCGTTCGGAGCTGTGGAGTTGCCAGACGTCGACCGAGGAGTTGTATCCGTTGTGTCCGTGTGAGTAGACGATCGCGTGGACAGGGTCGGCGGTTCTGGCGCGCAGGGCCTCGATCATCGCCGGGGCGTGGAGGTAGCCAGACGCGTCGACAACCACCACTCCGGCGTCTGTTTCGATCGACAGCGAGTTGCCCTGGCCGGGTAGTACGAACAGCCCGGGCCCGAGTTCCTGGTTGGCGAGTTCGCCCACGAGAATTCCGTCAAGTGCCATGCCCGAGCGTGACGCGCTCGGTGGCGGTGGGCAAGTTGATCAGCCGGCGGGCGCTTTCACACGGTTGACCCTGGCCCGGGGTGACATGGTCTCGGCGGCGTCGGCGTCGTCGATCATCAGCGCGGCCGCGGCCGCCACCAG
>CAZDYO010000506.1:0-2318 GCA_964509555.1 uncultured Acidimicrobiales bacterium | reverse complement strand
TGCCAACTCGATGTGCTGTATCTGGCCCCGCCCCTGATGGGTGGAACCGGCGGCCTCCGAACGGGTCTCGGTCCAGCGCACCGCCCGGCCCAGCCTGTGGGCCAGCACGAGTGCAAGGCTCTCATCGGGGTTGATGTTGAGCTTGGCTCCGAACCCACCGCCGACGGACGGGGCGACCACCCGGATCATGTTCTCGGGGATTCCCGTGGTGGCGGCCATCATCACCTTGAGGATGTGGGGCACTTGGGTGGCGGAGTAGAGAGTGATGTCGCCCCCCATGGGCGAGGGCACGGCCAGCACCCCCCGGGGTTCCATGGCCGCGGGGATCAACCTCTGCTGCACGAAACGACACGACACCTTGTGGGCGGCGGCATCGAACGCCGCCTGGGTGCCCTCGGGGTCGGGGTCGATCGCCCAGGTGTATGCCTTGTTGGTTGACAGATCTGAGTGGGCCAGATTGGTGTCGGAAATGGCCTGCTCGATCGATGCCACCGCCGGAAGTGACTCGTATTCGACGATCACCTGCTCGACCGCGTCGGCGGCCTGGTAGCGGCTGTCGGCCAATACCACGGCCACGATGTCGCCGACGTGATGCACGACCTCGGGCACGACCGGCCAGTGAGGGGGGTTGGCCATGTCGTCGGTGACCGGCCAGGCGCAGGGCAACGGGGCCGCCCACAGATCCATGTCGGCCAATTGCGCCCCGGTGAGCACGGAATGAACTCCCGGCATCGAGGCCGCAGCGCTGGTGTCTATGGAGGTGATGCGGGCGTGGGCCATGGTCGAGCGGACCATGCCCATCCAGAGTTCGCCCGGTACGTGTATGTCGTCGATGAACTTGGACTCGCCGGTGACGAGCTTGCCGTCCTCCTTGCGGAGCATCCGCGCGCCGATGCCGCCCGCGTTGGTGGTGTCTTCGGTGACTGCCATCACGCCTCCTTGCCGGCCGCGGTGAGTACGGCCCTCACGATGTTGTTGTATCCGGTGCATCGACAGAGGTTGCCCTCGAGGCCCTCACGCACCTTCCTGTCGTCGAGATCGGGGTATTCGTCGACCAGGGACACCGATGCGAGAATCATGCCCGGGGTGCAGTATCCGCACTGCAGACCATGACACTCGTGGAACGCCTCCTGCATCGGATGGAGCCCGTCACCATCGGAGGTGGCCGCCAGACCCTCGATGGTGGTGATCTCGGAGCCTTCTGCCTGAACAGCAAGCATGGTGCAGGACTTGGCCGACCTTCCGTCGACCAGGATGGTGCACGCACCGCAGCTACTCGTATCGCAACCAACATTCGTTCCGGTTAGTCCGATGCTGTCTCGCAGGGCGTGCACGAGAAGTGTGCGAGGCTCAACCTCGATCTCGTGGGATTCGCCATTGACGGACAAGCGGACGCGTACAGCACCAGCCGACATTTCCCCTCCTGGTTCCTTGGATGACCCGATGATGGCGCGCCAGACGTGCCGTGTCGAGTGTCACATCAGATTGTGTCACCGAAGGGTCGGGACCGACACGTCGGGGAATGACCCGGCTCACATCCGTGTTTGCCGACGCATGAGCCCCATTGACGATGTGGACGACCCGCGGGTGGAGGACAACCCGAAGTGGATCCGTGGTTACTCAGCCGGTCGGCTGGTTGTCGACTCGAAACGCTCCAAGCTTGTCTGGGAGGTTCCGTGGTATCCGGCTTGGTATTTCCCCGACGCCGACATCGTCAGCGATGGTGGTCCCGCCAGAACCACGCGCCCGGGTCTTCCCGGGTTCTCACATGTCGAGTGGCGCGAAGTCGACAGATGGTTCGAGGAGGACATCGAGGTGTTCGTCCATCCTCGTTCCCCCTACACCCGGATCGACGCACTCCGCTCATCCCGCCATGTCGTCGTGGAGATGGCCGGGGTGGTCGTGGCCGACACCCGCCGTCCGACGGTCCTCTTCGAGACCGGGCTTCGACCGCGCTGGTACATACCCGCCGTCGATGTGAGGCTCGACCTGCTCACACCCACCAGCACCTCCACCGGATGCCCCTACAAGGGGACCGCACGTTATTGGGCAGTGACCATTGACGGGGTCGAGCACCCCGACATCGCCTGGAGCTACCCCACGCCGCTGCCGGAAGCGGCCGCTGTCGCCGGTCTGGTCTGCTTCTACGACGAGAAGGTTCAACTGCACGTTGATCCCTAGCGCGCCCCCGCAGGCCGGCCCGGAGACTGCCTCCATCATCGAGACCTGGCCCGGCTCCCGGCTTGGGCCCGTCCAGTTGTGACGGACTACCCTGCCGCCACCGGCTGGTCCGGACAGATACTGGAAGGTGCACCGAC
>CAZDYO010000505.1:0-2328 GCA_964509555.1 uncultured Acidimicrobiales bacterium | reverse complement strand
CACAGACGGCACGGAGCCGACCGTTCCATTACGCCTGTGCCACTCATGTCAACGCTTTCTGGTGCAGTCGACTCGGAGGGCGAAGCGTCCTCGCTGACGCGGTCACGACGGTGGTGGCACGGGGTTGCCTATCGGGCATCGGGCCGAGACTTATGCAGCGTTCCTAGATCGCCGCTGAAGTGTGACGCTGTCTCGGCCACGCCCGAGCCGGGCGATCCCGCCTCGGCGTCCCCACAGGCCGTCACACGGCATCTCGTAGCCTCGCGCCGCGCGGCTGGGGCCGCCAGCGGCCCGATATGCCTACGAGGCGTCGAGGGGCACTCAACCAAAACCTGGGGTACTTGTGGCTGTGATGACTGGCCGCGGGGTGCCCATGGCCTGAACGGGTCGTAGAGGCTCTGCCGTGTCGGTTGTGCCGCGGTCCCGAAGATCGGGACGTCGCATCCGCTCCCCTGTGCCCGTCGTTGGGGACGGCATCTTGCGGTTCGTGGTCACAGCGATCGCCACCGGTCTGATTCGGGGCGCAGGTGATCGGTTGGTGCAGGAGTTGGTGCAGAGGTTGGTGCAGTTCCCCCGCTGCACGGTGCAGTCATCTTCAACCCCGATGGCGCGATCCGGCGACTCAGATCATGATCGAACGGCGTGAACGGGCGAGCACGCGCTACCGGGTCACCGAAACGGAATCGCACCCCCGAATTGAATACCGAGTCGCGTTTTCGGTTCTCGACGCGCCTTTGGTGAGTATGACCTTCCATTGCGCCACCGGCTGCCCGCAGCCACATCTATGCGACATTTACCGAGTCATGGCGCTCAGCGAGCCCATCTCTACAGCGGTCGGGGTCGGCCGGGCCAACCCGGCCGCGGGCGGGGGCGCCCGGCCCGACCCGATGACGCCAGAGGACGAACCATCGCAAGGAGAGACCGCGTGAGTTCGAACGCAACAACTCCCGATCAGACACTCGATGTGTCATCAACCGGCTCGATCGATGACCTCAGACTGGACCAGTGGGCAGCCATGCTGGGCATCGGCGGCAAGGCCGTCCTCACCACCCGCGAGACTGCATCTGTGCTCAGAGTCTCAGAGAAATCAGTCCGCGAGGGCATCAAGGAAGGGACCATCCCCTGCATCCGTCTTGGACGCAGGCTGCTCGTGCCCGTGCCTATGCTCCTCTCGTCGCTCCTTCGGGGGCCGACCAGCAACGAGTTGCACAAGTAGGGGACGAATGGCAACAGGTCACGTCCGCAAACGCGGCAAGAAATGGGCATACGTCCAGTACGTCGTCGACCCGGCCACCGGCGACGGCAAGTACCGCTGGAAGAGCGGGTATGCCACCAAATCCGACGCGCAACGTGCACTCCGGGAAGCGATCACCTCGACTGAGCAGGGCACGTTCATCGAACCGTCGAAGATGGCATACGCCGACTACGTCGAACGGCTCTGGCTCCCCCAGCTTGCGGACCAACTCGAAAACTCCACGATCGAGTCATACGAGCGCAACATGCGAGTCCACGTTCTCCCCCGAATTGGCGGCATCAAGCTTCAACAACTCGGACCGATCCACCTCAACGACCTCTACCGGGGCCTGCAGAAACAAGAGGCCGCCGTCGACGACTCTTCGAACCGCCGACACGACCCGAGGATCTACCCCCGCATCGCCCACCTCCGAAAGCAAGGGGTCGGGTACGGGGCGATCGCATCGACCCTCGCCGACGAGTTTCCCGACGAGAAACCGCTCACAAAGAACGCCGTCGCTGCGATCGTACGACGCTCAAAGCAGTCCCCGAAGAACCAAGGAAAGTTGGCCGTGCGGACTGTCAGGTACATCCACACGATCATCAGCCGTTCGCTCAAAGACGCCGTCAAGCTCGGCCTCGTGAACGACAACATCGCCCGCAACGCCAGCCCCCCGCGCAAACCCAAGACCAAGACGACCCGCCCGATTTGGACGGCAGCCGAAACTCGCACCTTCCTCGACTGGGCCCGATCCAAACAGCACCGACACTGGGTCGCCTGGGCCTTCATCGCCACCTCCGGCGATCGCCGAGGCGCCAACCTCGGACTCCACTGGCAAGAAATCGACTTCGAGCAAGGCACCGCTGCACTCATCTGGACCGTCACCTGCGTGAACCACCAGCTCGTCGTGAAGCCATACGGTAAGACTGGCGAGAACCACGCCATCATCCTTGACCAAGGCACCCTCGCCATCCTCAAAACCTGGCGGTCCCTCCAGAACCAGGAGCGCCTCGCCGCCGGCACCAGCCACGAATGCGCCTCACCCGAGCCCGGCTGCGACCGCCCCGGCTACCACGTCCGCGACCTCGTCTTCG
>CAZDYO010000504.1:0-2328 GCA_964509555.1 uncultured Acidimicrobiales bacterium | reverse complement strand
GGCCGCGAAGGCCGGGCCGTCCATTGCACCTTTGATGACCCACGGCGCGATCAGGCATGAATGCCGGCCAGAACGACGAGGGGATCGTGGTGCCGGCCAGTGAGACGAGCCCGGCGCCGGCGATCACCGGAATACTCATCAGGAACACGAGCCGGGCAGCGGAGTCACGCTCGTATCCGAGCCCCCGCGCCATCGTGAGCGTGGCCCCCGACCTCGACACCCCGGGCTGAAGGGCCACGGCTTGACCGATGCCCATGAGAAGAGCATCGCGAAGCTTGAACTCGTCGATCGAATGACGTTCGGGAAGACGGTCGGCCAAGAGCAACACCAGACCGAAGAGGATGAGCATCACCGCGATCACCCAGATCGAGTCAAGGTTCGAGAGCTGATCCTTGAGAGTGACCCCGATCAGGCCCGCGGGCACCGCCGTGGCCACCAGGAACCAGGCGATCCTGCCGTCGGCGTCGAGTGGCTCGCGCTTCAACGGCGCGATCACCCCGTGTTTCACGTACTTCACGACATCGGGCCAGAGATAGGCGATCGCCCCGACAAGAGTGCCCAGATGCACGGCCACGTCGAATGCCGTCTCAAGGTCGTTGGAGAGTTCGTTCCAGCCGAACAACCAGCGAACCAGTTTGAGATGGCCGCTGGAGGAAATCGGCAGGAACTCTGCGAGTCCCTGAACCAGCCCGAGCACGATGGCGTGGAGTATCTGCATGTCCGTCTCCTGATCGGCCGACACATGGCCGCCGATGAGGCTACGACTTGGTCAGTGGGATCGGCGCGGCCGGGTCAGCTTCCGGACATCGTCACATCGGCGACAGCGATCGTGGTGCCGGCCGCGCTCATCGGCAGCCACTCAAGATCGTTCCCCACCTCGATCACATCCTGAAGCAATCGTTGCAGCGTGGACGCGATGGTGATCTCGCGGATGGGCTCGGCAAGTTCGCCGCCCCGAATCATCACACCTTCGGCACCGGTGGAGAAATCACCGGAGACCGGGTTGACCCCGGAATGCAGACCCGATACCTCCTGCACCAACAGACCGTGGTCGACGTCGGCGATCAGATCCGCCGGGCTGCGGGACCCGGGCAGGATCCGAAGCGCTTGGGCCCCGACCGAAGGCGCTCCCTTGAATCCGGCTCGGACCGCCGAACCGGTGGATGCCGTGCCCGAGCGTCGTCCCGAGTAGCTGTTGTGAAGGAAAGCACTGAGCACGCCCCGGTCGATGAGCTTGGTGGATCGGGTCGCCAGGCCCTCACCGTCGACGGTGGAGGCGGTGAACGCGGCCGGATCGGTGGGGTCGTCGACAAGTGTGATCGAGGCCGATGCAACTTCTTCGCCCATGCGCTCGGCGAACAGGGAACGCCCCTTCAGAACCGCCTCGCCGGTGAGGGTGTGGCCGATGATCCCGAGCAGCTGGGCGGTGACCCACGGATCGAGAACAACGGTGAGCCGCGAGGTGGGTGCCTTGACCGCGCCAAGCAATCTGGTGGCCCGCACGGCAGCATCTGCTGCCGCCACCGAGACATCCAACTCGGATGGTGAACGACCCACCGAGAATCCGAAACCGGTTTGCGTTTCCCCGTCGGCCTCGGCCAGTGCGTAGGTGGACAGATAGCACCCGGTCTCACGAGTGGACGAGGCGATCCCGGTGTTGGTGGCCACCGCCGATTCGTAGATCGTGTCGACGAATTCGGCTGACTCGATCCCCACGATTCGGGGGTCGGCCGCCAGAGTGGCCCGTTCGAGTTCGATGGCCATGGCCACCTTGTCGTCGGTGGGCAACGTCGCCAGGTCGCCACGGAACAGGTCGACGTCGGCGGGGGCGACCCCGTCGTCGACGGCCACGCCGTTGAACTCGTCGGGTTGGGCGAAGGTGGCGTTGTCCCGGGCCTCCGCCAGGGTCTCCGAGAGAAGGGATTCGTCGAGCGCTCCGGCGTAGGCATAGCCCTGGCGGCCGTCCCGTACGACACGGACTCCCACGCCGTGACTCTCCGACGCTGTGAGGGACTCCACCTCGCCGTTGTAGGCCCGAACCTCGGTGTCGTGCTCACGCACGAGGAACACCTCGACCTGTTCACCGGGCTTGGCCCGTGCGGCCACACGCTTGGCGGTTTCAAGCAACTCGGACATCAGGCGGCCGTCCCACCGACGGTGAGGCTCGTGACCCTCAGTGTTGGCGTGCCATCGCCAACAGGCACTCCCTGGCCGTCCTTTCCGCACATTCCGGGCGATCCCATGGCGAAGTCGTTTCCGAGGGCGTCGATTCGGGTTAGCACCTCGGGTCCGTTGCCTATGAGGTTTCCCTCACGAATCGGCTCGGTT
>CAZDYO010000503.1:0-2332 GCA_964509555.1 uncultured Acidimicrobiales bacterium | reverse complement strand
ACGGGTACGCGACAGCCAATCACGGTAAGCCTCGCGCGACTTGCCGGTATCGACCACCACATCGCCGTATTGGTCGCCATCCTGTGCCGGGCCCACCCGTACCCTCTGATGCCAACACTGCATGCCCGAGATCGGATCGGGCTGCACGCTGAAGGTGAGGTTCTGGTGCACCCCGGCATCGCTCCACCAGATGCGGCCGGTGTCGGGGTCGTCGCTCTCATACGGACTGACTCCCCCTTCACGGCGGAGCTTCCACACATGGCCATCCGACTCGCTCGAATCCTCCGAGGTGACGTCGGCTTGGCCGTTGCCCCAACTCCTGGCCTGGTCGGTACCCACCCGCCAGCGACCCATATGGTGTGAGGCGGCCACGATCCCGGGTCGTATCCCCTCGGTACGCCACGCGCTGATCACGAAGTGACCGATCCGGGTGGAGACGCGGACCAGACCCGACTCCTCGATCCCGAGCTTTTCGGCGTCTGATGGATGAATCCACAGAGGGTGTCGGTGGCTGATCTCGTTGAGCCACTTGCTGTTACCCGACCTCGTGTGGATGAGCGTGGGGATCCGGAAGGTGGGAATCAGGATGCGCTCGTCGCCGTCCATGTCGAGATCTTCCCAGTGAACCTGCGAAGGAATCCACGTGGGGGTTGCGTATTCCGGCCAGCCCCAGTCGGCGATCGTTGACGAGTAGACCTCCAGCTTTCGCGATGGCGTGGGGAAGCCCTCCTTGGCCTCCCCATCGACCTCAACTCCCGGAGAGCCGTCGCCCAGCGGAGACAACTTCAGTCCTGCGAGGTCGGACGCCCTGCCCGTCCAGGTGCCGGGTGTTCCGGGCTTGCGATAAACCCCGGACTCGTCCTTGACGCAGCCCTCGAGCGCGGCCGGGTCGACCGGACGCTCATACGGTTCGTAGGTGTCGCCGGGCACCGCGAATGCCCCACGATCACGCATGAACTCAAGAGGTGATTGATCGGCATCCTCAGCGGCCTGAGCCAAGCCGGGCACCGACTCCGCGAACATGGTGCCGTAGTACTCGTCAACCCCCAGCGGCTCGCCGGGACGCTCGTCGCTCTCGAACCACTTCCTTATGCCCATCGAACCATCGGGGTCGATCCGCCACGAGAGGTCGATCCAGAACTCGTTTTCCTCCCACACCTCACCGGGGTTGAACTCGTGGGTACGACTCGAAGCGCCAACGTCATCACCCTCCAGTTCGGCGTACCGTCGGAACACCGGCTGTCGGAACCCGATCCAGCGTCCGGCGTGGGTTTCGAAGCTGGCCACGTCGTGACGCTCGGCGCCCACACCCATCGGTAGTACATAATCGGCAAACCAGGACGTCTCCGACCATGTGGGAGTGAGCGCCACGTGGCACTCGACCTTCGACGGATCCCGCAGGGCTTCCATCCACGAGAACCCATCGGGGTTGGTCCAGATCGGGTTGTAGACCCGACTGAAGTAGGTGTCGATCTTGCCGCGTCCCTCGGCCAGGAAATGGGGCAGAAGAATCGACATCTCGTGATAGGCCAATGGGTATTCCCGGGGCCAACTCAACTCGTTCCACCCCTCGAGGGGAGGAGCGCCCTTGGGCGCTGCCGGCTTGAACTTGTTCCAGCCGTTGCCGCTGGTGCCACCCTTGGTGGCCACCGAGGCGGTCAGCACATTCAGGAAGAACAGGCATCGAGCCGTCTGCCAACCGCCAAGGTTTCCCGCACCGGCGGCACGCCAGTTGTGAGATGCAAATTTCGTCGGATGTCGACCGATGATCTCGGCGATCTCGCGAATCTGGGCCGCGGGCACTCCGCAAACGTGTTCGGCACGCTCGGGCGTGTATTCCGCGTACTCATCGAGCCATGCCTGTCTCATGGAGGCGAACTCGCATGGCAGATCGGGACGGGTCTCGCTGAGGTAGGTCTCCCAGTTGGCCCAACGCCTCACGAAGTCTTGTTGCCACGTGTCCGATTCGATCAGCAGCCGGGCGATGGCCAGCAAAAGAAACGGTTCGGTTCCCGGCCAGGCCGGTAGCCAGTGGTCGGCCTTCGACCCGGTGTTAGAGAGACGGGGATCGACACAGATGACGGTGGCACCGTTGCCCTGGGCTTCGATGATCCTCTGGGCGTGGGGGTTGAAGTAGTGGCCGGCCTCAAGGTGCGCCGATATCAGGAAGATCACCTCGGCATTGGCGAAGTCGGATGACGGGCGATCGTGACCCATCCATGACTGGTAGCCGATGCGGGCGTTGGACGAGCAGATGTTGGTGTGGCTGTTGTGGCCGTCTACGCCCCAAGCCTTGAGAACGCGTTCGGTGTAACCGTCTTCGCCCGGGCGG
>CAZDYO010000502.1:0-2355 GCA_964509555.1 uncultured Acidimicrobiales bacterium | reverse complement strand
GTGGGTGCGGTCGATCGTGCGACCGGCGTAGCCGATGCCGGCCGAGTTGACCAACGCACGAAGCGGGCCCATCTCGGAGGCTGCCGCGACTGCGGCGTCGGCATCGTCGGTGGATGAGACGTCGCACTTGACGAACAGGCCACCGAGCTCGGACGCGACCGCCTGGCCCTTGTCTTCGTTGAGGTCGGCGATCACGACCCGTGAGCCGGCGGCCGCCAACTGTCGGGCGCTGGCTTCGCCGATGCCGGAGGCACCTCCGGTGACTATCGAGGAGCTGCCCTCGAGGTTCATGCGTGGCATCAGGAATCGATCCTTTCGATGATGGTTGCGTTTGCCATACCGCCGCCTTCGCATATGGCCTGGAGACCGTAGCGACCGCCGGTACGTTCGAGTTCGTTGACGAGTGTGGTCATGAGCTTGGCTCCGGAGCATCCGAGCGGGTGGCCCATGGCCACCGCACCGCCGTTCACGTTGACCTTGGCGAGGTCGGCCCCGGTCTCTTTCTGCCATGCGAGCACGACTGAGGAGAAGGCCTCGTTGACCTCGAACAGGTCGATGTCGTCGACGCTGAGCCCGCCCTTGTTGAGCACCTTGGCGGTGGCCGGGATCGGGCCCTTGAGCATGGTGACCGGGTCGGCGCCCACCACAGCGAACGAGTGAAAACGGGCTCGGGGCTTGAGCCCGAGCTCGGCGGCCTTTTCGGGACTCATGATGAGGATGGCCGAAGCTCCGTCGGCGATCTGTGATGAGTTGCCGGCCGTGATTCGGCCGTTCTCCTGGAACGCCGGCTTGAGGGTTGCCAGCTTCTCGGCGGTGGTGCCGGGCCGGATGCCCTCGTCCTTCACCAGCATCTCGGTGGTGCCGTCGAGGTCGATCGGCACGGGCACGATCTCGTTCTCGAAACGCCCCTCCCGGGTGGCCTGCTCGGCACGGCGCTGGCTCTCGGCGCTGAACACGTCGAGGTCTTCGCGGGTGAGCCCCCACTCGTCGGCGATCATGTCGGCACCGATTCCCTGAGGTGGCAGGCCGGTGTCGGCGTAGCGGTCGATCATGTCCTGCGGGAAGGGCCACTCCATGTCCTTGACGATGCTGGCGCCCATCGGAACCTTGGTCATGGATTCGACTCCGAGGGCGATGACCACGTCGTAGGCGCCGGCCATCACGCCCTGGGCGGCGAAGTGAACCGCCTGTTGGCTGGATCCACACTGGCGGTCGACGGTGGTGGCGGGGACCGACTCGGGCCACCCGGCGGCCAGCACGGCATTGCGACCGATGTTGAGCGACTGTGGCCCCACCTGCATGACACACCCGGTGATCACGTCGTCGACGAGAGCCGGGTCGAGGTTGTTGCGCTCGGCCAGGGCCTTGAGCACGTGGGCGGCGAGGTCGGCGGGGTGCCAGTCCTTGAGCTTGCCGTTGCGTTTACCGGTCGGGGTTCTGACCGCATCAACGATCACTGCTTCTGTCATTTCGGTACTCCTGTATCAGGGGTTTGTGGAGGATGGAGGGGGAGGCTCGGCGTGATTGCCGCGGGCGGCGGCGATGTTGACCGACAGCCGGTCGAGCAGTTCGGTGAGCTGGTGGCGATCGGCGCGGGATATGCCTTGGCGGAACTCGGCGCGCAGGCCCTGGTCGAGTTCGTAGAAGCGGTCGACGAGGATCTCGCCGGTGGTGGTTGTGGCCACCAGCCACACGCGGCGGTCGTCGGGGTCGGGACGTCGTTCGACAAGGCCCCGGGATTCGAGCTGGTCGATCATGGTGCCGGTGGCGGCTCGCCCGAGACCGACCATCTCGGCGAGTTCGGTCTGGGTGCTTGAGCCGAAGTCGGTCACGTAGGCGAGCAGCGTGGCTTGCGAGAGGTTGAGATCAAGCACCGAGAGGCGCTCATCGAACGCGGCCCTGAGCTCGCGGGCGGTGGCGATGATGGCGATCTCGAACCGCTGCCACGACGGGGTGACGCGCGGGGCTGTCGGGGTGGTGGGGGAGCCGTCGGTCATGGAGATCGTATGATGTCATATAATCTGGTGGTCTACGAAATCGGACCTTGGGGCTTCAGGTATGAAGGCCGAGCGTGGCGTCAGCCAACGCGGCCAGTTCAGCGGTCCAGTCATCGGGTTCCGACACTGGGAACATCACGAATTTGGAGGCACCGGCGTCGATGAATCCGGCGATCATTTCGGCCAGGCGCCGGTGCGAAGTGGCGACCACCTCTCCGACGTCGGCATCAGGTCGACGTGCGGTGACCCGTTCGGCGAGAGGCTGGGGGATGGCCCCGTTGACATACGGGATCAGCACGCCGTAGTGGTCGTCGTCGATCGAGCGACCGGCATCGGCGGCGGCCTGCTCAATGGCGGC
>CAZDYO010000501.1:0-2357 GCA_964509555.1 uncultured Acidimicrobiales bacterium | reverse complement strand
AGCCGCGGCCCGAGCGTGGTTGGCCGGCGTGGAGACCGACCTCGGCCGCGGCCGCCACGTCGACCCGTCGCTGGGTCGTGTCAGTTTCGAGGCCTTCGCCACCACATGGCTCGAACAACGCCAGCTCCGGCCGCGCACCCGCGAGACCTACCAATCTCAGCTCGCGCACATCGTGTGCGACTTCGGACCCGTCGAGTTGCGACAGATCACCCCGGCCGATGTGCGGGCTTGGCACGGCCGGTTGCTGAAGTCCGGGCTCCACGCCAACACGGTCGCCAAGGTCTACCGGCTGTTCCGAACGATGATGGGCACCGCGGTCGACGACGGGCTGCTTCGGTCGAACCCGGTCCACATCAAGTCGGCCGCGGTCGAACATGCAATCGAGCGGCCGATTCTCGAGTGGGACCAGGTGCGCCGGCTGGCCGAGGTGATCGAGCCCAGGTTCAGCGCGTTGATCTGGACCGCCGCTGCGTCGGGCCTTCGTTTCGGAGAGCTCACCGGCCTCACCCGTCGCCATGTCGACCTCGACGCCGCAACGCTGCAGGTGGAGCAGTCGCTCACCACCGAACGCGGCAAGGGTGCAGTCGTGGGAGCTCCGAAGTCAATCGCGGCGTACCGCGTGGTCGCCATCCCCCAGACGGCGGTGGAGATACTGCGGGCGCACATCGATCGGTACACCGGTGACGACGCCGACTCGTTCATCTTCACGTCGGTCAAGGGCAGGCCACTACTCAACCCGTACTTCACCACCTACTGGAAGCATGCTCTCGCCACCGCTGAGGTCGACGAGGCCACCCGCTTCCATGATCTGCGCCATCTCGCCGGCACCACCGCTGCGAGCGCCGGAGCGTCGCTCAGGGAGATCATGGCCCGTATGGGTCACGCCTCGTCCGACGCGTCGCTGCGCTACCTCAAGGCGTCCGAGCGACGAGATGGTGAGATCGCCAATGCCATCGAAGAGCGGATGACGCGTGACCTCGAACAGGGCCGATGAGTTTGCATCGGCCGGTCCCGTTGACACGACCCAACAGATGTTGTATCGTGACAACACCATGAGGGCTCGACACCCGAAGAAGGAAGTCGAGGCCGCCCTGTCAGAAGCTGAGGAATCCGGATGGACCATCGCGCCAACATCGTCGGGCCACCGCTGGGGTGTGGCCCGTTGCGGCGAGTCCAGCCGGTCGGGGTGCCAGATTTCGATCTGGTCCACGCCACGCAGTCCCGGCAATCATGCTCGCCAAATTCGGCGGGCGCTCGCGAACTGCCCACACGATCACGATGACGACCTCTGAAGTGCCGACCTTCCAATTCACTCTCCTGGTCGACGGCCCCGACATCCAGGGCGAAGATTACCTCGACGCGCTTTTCGAGGCGGGATGCGACGACGCCCTGGTCGGCAGCACCGACGGTGTCCAGTACCTCGATTTCGACCGCGAAGCCGACTCGCTCTCCAATGCGATCATGTCGGCAATTTCCGATGTGGAGACCATCACCGGTGTCGAGGTCGTTCGTATTGCCGATGCTGGGCTCATCTCGATGGCCGAGATCGCAGAGCGCACCGGCCGCACGAGAGAGAGCGTTCGTCTTCTTGTGGCCGGCGAACGTGGCCCGGGAGGTTTTCCACCGCCCGTGACCGATCCGCGCAACCGCTACCGGCTTTGGAGACCGGCCGATGTTGACTCGTGGTTCTCCGCCAACCTCGACACCCCGACCGGCTCATCCGACGATGAGGTCCTGTCGGCCATCAATGCCGCGCTCGAACTGCGCCGATACAGGCGCTCAACCGCGGAGATCGAAGCCAAAGATCTTCGGACACTCATCGGGCTGTAGCGGCGACGTGCTACAAATCGCTTGAGCATCAGGACGCCTCTGAAATCGACCCCGGAATTGCGCTGGGCCGCCTGATTCGAGATGCCGGGTACGGCCCGTGCGAGAATTGCGTCAACATACATTGACGCACGGCGGGCGGGGTGGGGAAAGAACCATCAGACATCAACGCCATGAGTCCACGACCAAAGGGTCGTCAACTGTGCGGCGCTGGGCTCCACCATCGGACGACTTCAGCGCGTTTGGCCGCTGATCAGCCGAGTGCACCAAACCGCATTGACAGGGGGTCCACACCGATGCACCTGGGGTGCACGGCCGCGCTGCACCGGCCGAGTTGCACACCTCCCGTCGCCCCGGCGGATTCGATCCTACTGCATTTCCACAGCGTTGCAGCTATTATCGCTGCATGCCTGCCATCACGATTCGTGAAGTGCCCGATGAGACCCGCGACGAGCTCGCCGCTCGAGCTGCCCGCAGCGGACGCTCACTCCAGGAATACCTCCGCCAGACGTTGATAGCGATGGCCGACA
>CAZDYO010000500.1:0-2365 GCA_964509555.1 uncultured Acidimicrobiales bacterium | reverse complement strand
GGGTCATTCTCACCGGCTCTTGGGACACAGCGCGGATGTTTCAGTCCTGGAAGCCCGACATTCGGCTGTTCGCCGAGACCAGCGGCAAGAACGCCCTGGTGATCACCCCCCACGCCGATTTCGATCTCGCGGTCGCCGACCTGGCCCATTCCGCGTTCGGTCATGTCGGCCAGAAATGCTCCGCGGCCAGCCTCGGGATCCTTGTCGGGTCGGCCTACAACAGCGAACGCCTCAGGCGGCAGCTCGTCGATGCCGTGAAGAGCCTCAGGGTCGGATCCCCGCTCGATCCCGCCACTCGGGTCGGCCCCACGATCGGGCCGGTCAGCGGCAAGCTCGAGCGGGCCCTCACCTCACTGGACGACTCCGAGACATGGCTGCTCGAACCCCACCGGATCGACGACTCCGGGGGCCTGTGGTCGCCCGGCATCCGGCTCGGGGTGGCCCCCGGATCGTGGTTCCAACAGACCGAATGCTTCGGGCCGGTTCTCGGATTGATACGCGCCGAGAACCTCGACGAGGCCATCGAGATCCAGAACTCGTCGGCCTACGGTCTCACCGGAGGGATCCACAGCCTCGACCGATCCGAGATCGACGAGTGGATCGAACGGGTGGAGGTGGGCAACGCCTATGTGAACCGCGGTATCACCGGAGCCATCGTCAACCGGCAGCCCTTTGGCGGCTGGAAGCGGTCGTCGATCGGTCCGGGTGCGAAGGCGGGAGGCCCCGACTATCTGCTGCAGCTCGGTGATTGGAGAAGCCACGACAGGGCCGACTTCGACTCGGTCTTCGATGACGCCCGATGGTGGAAGGAGCAATACTCGGTCAACCACGATCCGAGCGCCCTGTTCTGCGAATCGAACGTGCTTCGTTACCGACCTGTGCCGAAGATGATTCTGCGGCTCGCTCACGATGCCAAGCCGTCGGATGCATCACGCGCCATCAGGGCGGCCCGACTGGCCAATGCCGGGACACTGATCTCGGCCGATCCGTCGGCGACTCCTCCGAGCGACCTCGTCCCATCGACCGACGCCACGATCGAGTCAGCCGAGGAGTTCCGGGCGAGGCTGGCCGAATTCAAGTGGGGACGGGTTCGGATCGTCGGGCGGGCCACCGCCGAGCTACGGATTGCCGCCCAAGAGGCCGAGGTGACCATCATCGACGAAGCCGTCACCCCCAGCGGACGACTTGAGCTGCGCCACTATCTGAGGGAGCAGTCGGTGAGCCGCACCCTCCATCGCTTCGGAAACGTGCCCAGCACCGAGAAGCAGCCCGACCGGATCGGGCGGGCGGATCAGTGAATTCGGGCCATGATCTCGTCGACCGAGCCGACCATCCCCATGTAGAAGTCGCCGAACTCGGAGTAGACAGCCGACGCCTCGTCGTAACGCATGGTGTAGACGGTGTCCTTGAGGTCGTTGACTCTCACACCGAACAGGGTGACACCCCACTCCCAATCGTCGAGCCCGGTGGATGCGGTGATGAGCTGAACGATCCGACCGGCGAACTTCCGACCGGAGGTTCCGTGTTCGCGCATGAGCGCCATCCGCTGATCGAAGTCGAGCCGATACCAGTTCTGGTCGACGTTGCGCCTCTTGGTCATCGGGTAGAAGCACCACGCCTGCTTTCCCTCCGGGGGAAGATCGGGGTAGAGGCGCATCTTCTTCATCTCTTCGGGCACCCCGGCGGCGTACTCCGACAGTTCGGTGATCGACACGAAACTGTCGATCAACACGAGGCCGGCGCCGGTGAGCGCGCTCTGAAGATCCCGCAGCAGCCACATGTCGGAATGGAGAGCCATGAAACAAACCTCGGCCTTGTGGCCGACCACGGCCACCGTGACCACCTGCACGCCGGCCTTCTCGGCCGCGGCCACGGCCAACGCGACCTGGTCGTTGTCGGTGTCGGGGGTGGTGACGTAGAAAAGGTGAGCGACCGAAAGGCCTTCGGATGGGGTGACCGGTTCGAGCATGGGCAGAGTCTACGGACGCGTTCGTCACCACGACCCCGCCACGATTATCGTCGCCGATCATGACCCGCAGCACCCACCAGGCAATCGCCGACGAACGCAACGCCGCCATCGAGATATGGATCAACGGAGAGTTCTTTCCGCGGGCCGAGGCCAAGGTCTCGGTGTTCGACAGTGGCTTTCTGGTGGGCGACGGCATCTGGGAGGGAATCCGGCTTCACCACGATCGGTTCGCGTTTCTCGATCGACATCTCGACCGCCTGTTCGCGGGGGCCGCGGCCATCGACCTCGACATCGGCCTCGACCGCGACGGCGTGGCCGCAGCCTTGCGGGCCACCGTCGAGCGCAACCAGATGCACGACTCGGTCCATGTGCGCCTGATGATCACCCGGGGCGACA
>CAZDYO010000499.1:0-2368 GCA_964509555.1 uncultured Acidimicrobiales bacterium | reverse complement strand
CCGCCACGCTTTTCGGCGACTGGGGGTCGTTGAGGCCGGTCGATTTGGTTCTGCTGAGCGCGTCCGGTGTCATCGGTCTGCTCGTTGGCGACGCCGCGCTGTTCACCTCCATGGCCCGCATCGGGCCGCGCCGTACCGGGCTCGTGTTCACCGTGAACGCCCCGTTCGCCGCGATCATGGGCGTGTTCATCTTCAGCGAACGATTCACATGGTTGTCGTTGATCGGGGCGACCCTCACCGTCGGCGGGGTGGGCACAGCGGTCGGTTTCCGGCGCCGGGTCACCACCGTTCGCAATGTGGCGTTGGGTGAACACGCTTTCGAGCAGGTCGATGGTCGACTCTGGGTGGGACTGGGCTGGGGGGTGCTGGGTGCCCTCGGCCAGGCCGGGGGCGCCATCCTGGCCAAGCCGGCACTCGACGCGGGTGTCGACACGATCACCGCTGCGGCCACTCGCGCAATGTTGGCCACCGTTGGATTGTGGGTTTTCGCACGGCCTCTCGATCGGATGGCCGGCACCACCCGCCAGGACCCGCTCACCTGGCGTCACGTGGGCTATCTCGTGGTGAGCGCCACCATGGCCATGGTGATCGGCATGACGCTGGTTCTCTACTCTCTCGGGCACGGCGACGTGGGCGTGGCCACCATTCTCTCGGCCACGACACCGGTGATGATGTTGCCGTTGTTGTGGATCACCACTCGTCAGCGACCCACCGGCGCGGCGTGGGTCGGTGCCGCCCTGACGGTGGTCGGCGCGGCGCTGCTCATCTGAGCCGCCTGTGGGGCGCCGGTACCCACGGGTAGCCTGTAAACGTGAGTTCTGTGCCGTTATACGGTACAGTTCCACGATGCGGCACAGAACCCCCCCCTCCCCTGGGGGATCTGAGCTGACCTATCCGTGAACCCCAGCCGGAGTGAGCCGATGACCGACAACCAACCGGACGACGAAATCGACCTCGCCGCTCTCAGCGACGAAGACCTCACCGCTCAAATGCACGACGATCTCTACGACGGCCTGGCCGAGGAGATCGAGGAGGGCACCAACATCCTGCTCAGCCGTGGCTGGTCGGCCGAGAGGGTTCTCGGGGAGGCCCTGGTCGAGGGCATGCGAATAGTCGGGATCGATTTCCGCGACGGCATCCTCTTCGTGCCCGAGGTTCTCCTCGCCGCCAACGCCATGAAGGCCGGCATGGCCATTCTGAGGCCCCTCCTCGCCGAGACCGGTGCCGAACCGATCGGCACGGTGGTCATCGGCACGGTCAAGGGAGACATCCATGACATCGGCAAGAACCTCGTGGCGATGATGCTCGAAGGCGCCGGGTTCGAGGTCCACAATCTGGGCATCAACACCGATGTCGACGAGTTCCTGGCTGCGATCGCCGAGCACAAGCCCGACATCGTCGGCATGTCCGCCCTTCTCACCACCACCATGCCCTACATGAAGGTGGTCATCGACACCCTCGTCGAGAAGGGCATGCGCGACGACTACATCGTGCTCGTCGGGGGCGCCCCGCTCAACGAGGAGTTCGGCAAGGCCATCGGGGCCGACGCCTACTGCCGCGACGCGGCCGTGGCCGCCGAGACCGCCAGCGCGCTTGTTTCGGCAAGGCGCGCCGCGGCATGACCACAGCGGCTCCGCCGCGGACGCTCATCGTGGCCTGCGGAGCCTTGGCCCGCGAGATACAGGCGATCATCTCGCTCAACGACCTCCACAGCGTGAGCGTCGAGTATCTGCCGGGCCGGCTCCACAACCACCCCGACCGGATTCCCGAACGCGTTCGGGAACGCATCCGCGCGGCCCTCGGGGATTACGACCGGATCCTCGTCGGCTATGCCGACTGCGGCACCGGCGGCCTGCTCGACAAGGTGTGCCGGGAAGAAGGCGTCGAACGTCTCCCGGGCGCCCACTGTTACGAGATATACGCGGGCCCCGCCGATTTCGCCACCATGGCCGACGAACAACCGGGGACCTTCTACCTCACCGACTACATGGTTCGTCACTTCGACATAATCGTGTGGAACGGCTTGGGGCTCGACCGGCATCCCGAGCTGTTACCGACCTACTTCGGCAACTACACGCGGGTCGTCCACCTGGCCCACGACGACGATCCCGATTTGTTCGCCGCCGCCCAGGAGCAGGCCCATCGGCTCGGTCTGGCCTACGAGCGCCTTGGCTGCGGCTACGGCGACCTCGAGCAGATCATCGTCGACCACGTTCAGATCCGCACCCCGTCCGGCGCCGGGAGCGTCCCCGCATGAGCCGACGACGAAGGAGCGAGCCGGAGATCGTCACAATCCTCTGGCGCGACATCCCGGCGCAGGTCACCGCCACAACCGATTCGGGCCGGGAGAAGGTTCTGTTGAGCGACC
>CAZDYO010000498.1:0-2369 GCA_964509555.1 uncultured Acidimicrobiales bacterium | reverse complement strand
CAGCCCTCGTCGTCGAGGTAGCCGATGTCGCCAACGGTGAAGAACCCCCGCAGCCTCGACTTCCGGGTCTTTTCGTCGTCGTCTTTGTATTCGAAGGTGTTGCCCGGCATTTTCATGTAGATGGTGCCGCTCTCGAAGGCCGGCAGTTCGTTGCCGTCGGGGTCGACCACGATCACTTCGGCACCGGGCCAGGGTCGCCCGACAGTGCCCGGATGTTTCATCCAGTCGGCCGCCCCGACAAACGTGCCACCGCCTTCGGTGGCCGCGTAGTACTCCCAGATGGTGTCGCCCCACCATTCGATCATCTTCTTCTTGGTCTCGATCGGGCAGGGCGCGGCGGCGTGGACCATGCTGCGCAGCGACGACACGTCGTAGCGGTCTCGCACCTCGGCCGGGAGTTGCAGTAGCCGGTTGAACATGGTGGGCACCATGTGGGAGTGGGTGACCCGGCAGCGTTCGATCCGCTCGAGCGCGCCCTCGGCGGTCCATCGGTCCATGAGGACCACCGTGTGGCCCATGTGGAGCGACATGGTGGTCCAGTTGTTGACCGCGGTGTGGTAGAGCGGTGCTTGGGTGATCTGGACGTTGTCGGCGTGGGGCATGGTGCCGAACAGCATCAGGAACCGGCCGGATTGGGCCGCGGCCTCATCAGGCGGCCGAGAGTCGAGGGCCCGTTTCACGCCCTTCGGCCGCCCGGTGGTGCCCGACGTGTAGAACATGTAGGAGCCGGTGGCCAGGTCGGCCGGACGATCCCCCGATGACGGCCCGATCAACTCGTCGAACTGACGGAATCCCGCCACTTTGCCGATCGAGAAACGGTTCTGCGAGGGGGTGACGCAATCGTCTATCACCCTCTCCGCTTCGTCGGCAAAACTGTGATGGACGATCAGTGCCCTGGTGTCGGAATCGTTGACGATGTAGGAGATCTCCGGGCCAACCAGATGCCAATTGACGGTGGTGACATACAGGCCGCTCTGGAACGCGGCGAGACAGACCGCTACCTGTTCGACGCAGTTGGGCAGCACGGTGGTGACCTGGTCGCCGGGGCCAAGACCACACGCCCGCAGCCCCGACGCAACCTTGTTGGTCAGCGCGTAGAGCTCACCGAAGGTGGTCTCGGAGTAGTCGGGACTGATGATCGCGACATGGTCGGGATCGGCTTCGGCAATCCGCCAGAAGCCCAGGATGTCGGTGTTGGCCATGCCAGATCATCGACAATCCCACCGGTATGCGCCAATCAGATGACCGGTTCGATCGGGTTGATGGCGGTGAGTTCGAACATGTCGAGCTGTTCGATCCACCACGCCGCCGGCACCATGGTCCTGCCGGGCAGGCCACCGAGAGCGGCATCGACCAGATCGATGATGTCGGTGCGCTGCGCGGCCTCCATGCGGAGATCAAGCAGTGCGTCCATCACCCGCGAGCGGCTGCACACGTCGCCGTCGACGGTGTCGCGCATCTCGCGAATTGTGGCTTCGAGGTCTCGCATGTCAGTCACAACGCCTCCAGTTGGGCGGATGTTCCATCGGAACAAGTGGCTTCAGTCATATCAGATTCGGTCGTGCAGGTGGTCGGCATGAGCCTCTGGGAGTCAATTCGATCACGGTACCCCCACGAATGAGTAATCGGGTCACATGCCAAGGGCCAAACGGCCCATTGCCATGGTCCCACAATCTCATCGGGTCGGGTCAGCGGCGCAGTGAATCCAGCCATTTGTCGGCCGCTTCAAGTCGGCGGCGCAGGAGGTTCTCGTCGGCCTCGGCCACCTTGGCCACACCGGATCGGCGGTTGAGATCGGCGTTGACCGAACGGTGGTCCATACCGGTGGCCCTCACCAGGTCGACCACCCGATCGGAGTTCCACTGACGGAGTTCCTTCTTGCGGGCGTGTCTGGTGCGCAGGTCGCCGAGGACCGATTTGGCATCGGGCCGGCGCCCCGGCAGGGGTGGTGCCGGGGGCAGGTCGATCGGCTGACCGGAGAGGTCGTCGGCCGACACCACGAGGTCCTCGTGGGGATCGAGTCCGTCGTCGGCGGTGGCCACCACGGCCACCGACGACAGCGCCTCGAACAGCGACGGTTGGGATTCCACTTTCACCGCCCGGCTCAGATCATCGAGAGCTGAACCTTCCTGGGTGCCGGCCTCGACTCGTCTCGCGATGCTGTGATGACGCTGCTCGGCGATGGTTCGGGCGTGGTAGCGGAGGCGAACGTCGTCGGGGATGAAGAAGTAGGCCTTCTGCGACGCCTGGCCGGGGGTCCAGCGGGCGATCCGTCCGACGGCCTGACGGAAGAACAGCGACGTGAGCGTGGTGGTGGCATGAACCGCAACCCTCAGCCTGGGAATGTCGACGCCCTCGCTGATCATCCT
>CAZDYO010000497.1:0-2374 GCA_964509555.1 uncultured Acidimicrobiales bacterium | reverse complement strand
CAGCCGCTCGGCGGCCACGGCCGCCCTCAAGGCACGCGAAAGTGGCCACACGGTGCTTGACCTCGACTACCGGCCGGCCTTCTGGTCATCCGAGGAAGAGGCGTCGCACCACATTGGCGCCGCGATACCCCTCGCAACCGTCGCTGTCGGCAACCGCGACGAATGCCGGATCGCCGTCGGCACCCCGGATCCGGGCATGGCCGCCGATCGCCTGCTCGAATCCGGGGTCGAAATGGCGGTCATAAAGATGGGCGCTGACGGGGTGCTGGTGGCCACACCGGACTCACGGGAGACCGTCGAGCCATTGCGCATCGAGGTGGTCTGCGGGCTCGGTGCCGGCGATGCCTTCGGCGGCAGCCTGTGTCACGGTCTGCTGAGCGGATGGGATCCCCACCGAATCGTCACCCATGCCAACGCCGCGGGCGCCATCGTCGCCGGGCGACTCATGTGCTCCGAGGCCATGCCCACCCCATCCGAGATCGAGGAGTTCCTGTCGTGATCACCGACGAGCAATGGTCCACCCTGATAGAGACGAGGGCCATCACACCGAACGCCATCGCCACGGCATACTCGGATCGCCGGGCCCGTCCGCTGATGGCCGACGACGGGGCCACATTCATCATCGCCGCCGATCATCCGGCGCGTCGCGCCCTGGGAGTGGGCGCCGACCCGATGGCCATGGGCGACCGTCGTTCACTTCTCGACCGGATCGTCACCGCGCTCTCCAACCCCGGCGTGGATGGGGTCATGGCCACTCCCGACGTCCTCGACGACCTCGCTCTGCTCGGCGCACTCGACAACAAAGTGGTGATCGGGTCGATGAACCGGAGCGGGCTTCAGGGCACGGCATGGGAGCTCGACGATCAGCTCACCGGTCACGATGTCCAGTCCGTAGTCGACAATCGCCTCGATGGCGCCAAGATGCTGCTGAGGATCGACCCCGATGATCCCCGGTGTCGACACACCATCGAGTCCTGTGCCCGACACATCACCTCGCTGGCCGCCGCCGGTGTCATGGCCATGATCGAACCTCTGCCCTACACCACGGTCGACGGTCGGTCGGTGCTCGACAAGTCCGAGGATGAGCTCATCAAGTGCATCGGCGTTGCGTCCGCGCTTGGAAACACCTCGGCCCATACTTGGCTGAAAGTTCCGGCCACAGCCGATGTCGAACGGGTGATGGCCGCAACCACACTCCCGACCCTGATACTCGGAGGCTCACCCGGACCCGACCCCGAGAAGGCCTTCTCGTCATGGCGCCGCGCCATGGCGGTGGCCAACGTGAGGGGGCTGGTGGTGGGGCGAAGCCTTCTCTACCCACCCGATGGCGACGTCGCGGCAGCGGTCCGCACGGCAGCCGAAATCGTCCACGGAGAACAGCCATGACCGATCTTCACCGCCCGCCGGGTTCACTTGCCGATGGCACCGATCCGGTGCTGCTCACCCCCGAGATGGCCGGCTGGAACCACTCCGGCTTGCGGGTGATTCGGACCCGCGGTGGGATCGGCCGGACGCTGTCCACCGGTCCTTTCGAAATCGCGATCCTGCCGCTGTCGGGAAGCGCAACCGTCACCTGCGAGGGCCGAGACTTCGATCTTGAAGGGCGCGAGTCGGTGTTCGCCCGGGTCACCGACTTTCTCTACGTGCCGAGCGGATCCGACTTCACCATCAAGAGCCCGTCCGACGGCGAGTTCGCGTTGTGCATGGCGAGAACCTCCCGCCGGCTCGCGGCCAAGTACGGTCCTGCCGACGGCGTGGGGGTCGAAGTCAGGGGAGCGGGTCCCGCCACCCGACAAGTAACCAACTTCCTCAGCCCCGATGTGTGGGGCCACGCCGACAAGCTCATGTGCGTCGAACTGCTCACGCCCGACGGCAACTGGTCGTCCTATCCACCCCACAAGCACGACTCCTCCGCCGAGTGCCTCGTCAACAACGAGGAGATCTACTATTTCCGGATTGCCAAGGCCGGCACCACCGAACCGTCCGGCGATGGATTCGGGATGCACCGCACCTACACCTCCGACGGCGAGATCGATCAGAATGTCGCCGTGCGGGACGGAAGCGTCTTCCTCATTCCCAGGGGATACCACGGCCCGTGCATCGCCGCGCCCGGTTACACCATGTACTACCTCAACGTGCTCGCCGGGGCTGGGCCGGAGCGCTCGATGGCATTCTGCGACGACCCCACCCACCACTGGGTCCGAGACACCTGGGCCGACATGGAACCCGACCCCAGGTGCCCGATGACCGACCAGCGCGGAACCCTGGAGACCCGATCATGAGCCCGGCACGATGCCGGCGCTCCGACAAGGGGAGGGCCATCAGTGTCTCGTGAACGAATCGGTCTGGGAGTGATCGGTTTCGGATGGATGGG
>CAZDYO010000496.1:0-2389 GCA_964509555.1 uncultured Acidimicrobiales bacterium | reverse complement strand
CCGATCAGTTCTTCGGTGATCTCTCCGAGTCTGACCCGCACTTGTTCGTCGCTCGTGTCATCAGTGGCCATGTCCGACTCTACAACCCCACCGTGTATGGGTTCCTCCAGCATTCCGCAGCGGACGGCGCGGATGATGCCGCTCACCCGCCCCTTGGCACCCAGAAGATCCCAGATCTGGCGGAACTGCCGGCGGGCGTGTCTTTCTGAACAGCCGATCTGGGCCGATATGTCGCCGATGGTGAGCCCCTCGGAAACCATGTTCAGAAGGCGTCGCTGGATTGGTGTCAACTGGGCGGCCACCGGTGGCGTTTGTAGTCGGGTCGCCATGTGCGGAGCCTGCTGGACCGGTAGCACCGCCAGATTGTGGTCGACAGCGAGGATCACGGCGTGGAGGTGTGACCAGCCGATTCCCGGGTCGATCACAGCCGCCGCGCCGTGGGCAAGTGCCGATCGAAGACGATCCTCGCTCCGGCACACATCAACCACGATGGTCCTCGACTCGTAACCGATGTGTGTGTCCGCCATGGTGATGTGCACGGCGCCCTGACGGGGACGCTCGACGTCCACACGTATGAGCGACATGGCTTCCAGTCTGTGCAGCGTCTGCCCAAGTTCAAAATCACCGGACACCGCCACCGAAAGCGTGACTCTCGCGGGATTCGCCGCCGTTGGCTGACAGGGGTCCGCAGTGTGGGATCGCTCGATGCTTGGGAGATTCATCACGCGAGCTTGTGTCCGGCCGAAACCGGACGTCGCGCTGCATTCGTGTCGGACCGCAACTTTTCAGGCATTGCCGCGACTGATGTCCGGATCCGGACACTCAATTGATCAGAGCCGGAGAACCGCCCGGCCATCGAGAGGATTCGAGATGACAACACGCCTTCTGACAGGTCGGGCCTCGCTGCAGCGTGCCGGTTCGGTGTTCGTGGCCGTGGCCATGCTCCTGGCCGCTACTTCGGTTACTGCATCGGCGAGTGTGACCACGGCCAATGCGTCCGTGGCGGCGGTGTTCGATGGGCGACCAATCGACCTTGCGGCGGGGTGGCAGGGGGCTCAGTCGTGTTTGTTGTGGCCCGAAGCCCTGAGCACCGTCGAGTGCTTTTCGAGTGAAGCGCTGCTCAAGGCACGCGTTATCGAACTCGGCGGCAGCCTCCCCGATCAGAAACTGTTGCCCACGACCGGGCCAAAATCAGCGACTGTCGGTACAACCGCGGCATCGAGTTCGTCTTGTTCATCATTCGTACGCCTCTACGACGGCGCGTACTACACCGGTGCTTCACTGTGGCTTTCGAGCAGATCAACCTGGCTCAACCTGTCGGCGCTCGGCTTCGATCAGAGAACCTCATCGTTCAAGATCGGAGCATGCTCGGCGTATTTCGCCGACTACTCCAACGGAGGCGGCGCTTGGTATCCGCCGTGGGCGACGCAGGCTTGGGACGTGGCGCCGTGGATGGCTTCCGGCTGGAACAACGACGTGTCGTCGGTATACATCAGTTAGACACCGGCCCGATGGGCCACAATCAGACCGGTATCCATGAACGCGCACGGCCCGACATCCGACAGTTCCGGTGATGATCAGGTTGCCGCGTTCAATCGGCTTTACCGCGATACGTTCAGTCTCGTACTCGCATACTGCCGGCGACGTTGTCGGGAGGTGTCGGAAGCCGACGATGCCGTGTCCGAGACTTTCATGGTGGCTTGGCGGCGACTCGATCAGGTCCTCGCTGCCGACTCCGAGGTTGCCTGGCTCTACGGGGTTGCCTATCGGGTGCTGTCGAATCAGCGGCGCACCATCGGTCGCCGCGGTCGGCTCCAATTCAAGCTCGACAGGCAGCGGCCCGACCCTCTTCTCGGCGACCCACTCGACGCCGTCGCCGCCAGTGCCGAGATCGCGGCTGCGTTCGAAGCGCTGAACGAACTCTCAGCGGTCGACCAGGAACTCATCAGGCTCGCAGCGTTCGAAAAGTTGTCGTATGCCGAGATTGCGGGCATGACCGGAATGCGGGTCGGGTCGGTGCGTTCGCGGCTCTACCGGGCCCGCCAACAGCTGCAGAAACTGACCGAACAGGAAAATTTTCGCGACTCCTCCCCCGATCCGGACGCTAACCCTGATGAACGAGCGGCGAATCCCTCAAGCGGGGCTGGTGAATCATGAACGACCACGACATCCTGGACGTGCTCAGGTTCGGTGACCCGGCCCCGCTCGACACCGTTCCCGGTCCGGATTCGCAACTGGGCCGCCAGATTCTCGCGACGGTCATGGCCAACGCGGCCGCTCCTTTGCCGTCCACCAAACGTCCCCGACGTCTTTTGGCCGCGGCCATCGCGGCTGCAGTGATCGCCGCTACTGCGGTCACCGCTTGGGCTCTCAACAACCGACCGGCCAC
>CAZDYO010000495.1:0-2412 GCA_964509555.1 uncultured Acidimicrobiales bacterium | reverse complement strand
GTTGTCGGGAAGGATGAAGCTGTAGAGCGTGTTGTCGTGGTGATTGAGCCAGGCCCAATCGATAGCGGCCCGGCCCGCCTCGGTGGCGTAGCCGCGGCCCCAGTGGGCCGGGTGGAGTGTCCATCCGATTTCGAGTCCCGGCCAGTCGGTCCGTTCCGGTCGGAGTGTGCCGGCCCGTCCGATGAACTCGCCGGTGTCGCGCAGTGTGACCGCCCAATGCCCGGAGTTTCGTAGCTCCCACTGGCCGAGCATGGCCGCCATGCCCGCCCACACCTGGGAGCGGTCGAGGTTGTCGGGCAGGCGAAGACTGGCCCGCACCTCTGGTGTGAGCATTACTGCGAGGTAGGGATCAACGTCGTCTTCGTGGAATGGTCTGAGGGTCAGCCTCGCGGTTTCGATCGTTGGGCAGCAGGTCATTCTGGGTCTCCGGGATCAGGGTCCTGCCGTTGCAGACGCCCGGCGTTGAGAACAGCGTTCCGCAACAAGAACTCGATCTGGCCGTTGACGCTGCGCAGTTCGTCGGCCGCCCAGCGTTCGAGGGCGGCGTGGAGGTCGGGATCGATGCGGAGCGGGAAGCTCTTGCGTTGTCGGGCCACTCGGGTCCCTAGTAGATCGTGCCGGCGTTGACGATCGGTGTGGTCTGCTGCTCGCTGGTGAGCACCACCAGCAGGTTGGACACCATCGCGGCTTTGCGTTCCTCGTCGAGCTCCACGATCTGGCGTTCACCGAGCATTTCGAGAGCGTCTTCGACCATGCCGACCGCGCCTTCCACGATGGTGCGGCGGGCGGCGACGATGGCCGATGCCTGCTGGCGACGCAACATGGCCTCGGCGATCTCGGTGGCGTAGGCCAAATGGGTGAGGCGGGTTTCGACCACCTCCACCCCGGCGGCGTCGAGTCGATTCTGGAGTTCTACGTGGAGTGATTGGGCCACCACATCGGGGTTGGCCCGCAGGGAGACGCGATCGCCCTGGAAATCGTCGTACGGGTATTCGGTGCCCAGATGGCGGATTGCGGTCTCGCTCTGCACGACCACGAAATCCTCGTAGTCGTCGACCTCGAACTTGGCCTTGGCGGTGTCGACGACCTTCCAGACGACCACCGCGGCGATCTCGATCGGGTTGCCCTCGGCGTCGTTGATCTTGGTGGTTGCGGTGGTGAAGTTGCGTACCCGCAATGTGATCTTGCGAGACCAGAAGCTGGTGAACGGGTTGGCCCAGAACCATCCCGGCTGATCGATGGTGCCGATGTAGCGGCCGAAGAAGATCAACACCACCGCCTCGTTGGGCTGAACCACGTAGTGGCCGAGAAGGGTCATCGGCAGAGCCAGCGACGACAGGATTATCAGTGGGGTGAAGCCGGGGTTGACGGTGGCGGTGAGGGTGATCGAGAAGATCAGAACGACAATTGAGGCGAAGAACGCGGCCATGCCCACGTAACCGGGTTGGACACGTGCCCGGCGTTCGGCGACGGGGACGCGACCGGTCCGCGGCGGAGGGACTGATTCACTGGTATCGGACATGGATCAAAGTGATATCACAAGGGAGTGTTGACATCAATCACGATCCGACCCCTCACCCGTCCGGCGAGGATCTCACCGGCCAACTCCGGGAGCCGGCCGAACGGCTCAACCGTGAACATCGAATCGAGCAGGTCGAGATCGAGATCCGATGCCAAACGACCCCACGCGAGGTCTCTTCGGGCAGCGGGTTGGGCCACCGAATTGATTCCGGCGAGTGTGATGCCCCTGAGAATGAACGGATGAACCGAGGTTGGCAGATCGGCGCCGCCGGCAAGGCCGCAGGCCGCCACGCAGCCGTTGTCGCGAGTTGTCGCCAACACATTCGCCAGCGTTGTCGAGCCCACAGCGTCGACTGCCCCGGCCCAACGGCCCCTCGCCAGGGGCGGGACGTCGCCCTCGAATTCCGATCTGGGTATCACCTCGGCCGCGCCCAGGGCCGTCAGGTAATCCGACTCCGCCGCTCGACCGGTGGAGGCCACCACCTCGTATCCGAGTCGGGCCAGCACCGCAACCGCCACGCTGCCCACCCCGCCGGCAGCACCGGTTACAACAACCGGACCGGAATCAGGGGCCACTCCGTGGTCCTCCAGCGCGAGCACGCACAACATTGCCGTATAGCCGGCGGTGCCGATGGCCATGGCGTGGAGCGTGTCGATCGAGTCCGGTAGACGGGTGAGCCAGTCGGCCGACACGCGGCTGCGTTGGGTGTAGCCACCCCAGAACTTCTCACCGGTGTTCCAGCCGTTGAGCACCACCCGATCACCGGTGGTCCACATCGGGCTGGAGCTCGATGCCACCACTCCGGCCAGATCGATGCCCGGCACAATGGGGAACGACCTCAGGATCGGGCCGCCGGTGAGAGCCAAGCCGTCCTTGTAGTTGAGAGTGGA
>CAZDYO010000494.1:0-2435 GCA_964509555.1 uncultured Acidimicrobiales bacterium | reverse complement strand
AAAGAGGCCGACGGAACCACGGGAGTTCTCCATCTGCCCAATGGTCAACAGGTCGTGCTCGGCGAGTACCTCGTCACACTTGGCAGGCTGCCCGAATGCACGATCTCGTTCGACGACCCCAACATCAGCCGGGTCCACGCCGAGATCCGACCCGACGGTGGCGGGTTCATCATCTCCGACGCGGGATCCACCAACGGCACCAAGGTGAACGGTGCCGGCATCTCCAATCATCGTCTGGCAGACGGAGATCGAATCACCATCGGTGCCACGGTGATCGAGTTCCGGGCCGGATGACCCGGCGCCGGGTTCACCGCTCACCGTGGCCGAACTAGGCTCACCGAATCGTGACCGATCAGGTTCTGCTCGTCTCCAGAATTGCGCTTCTGGCGCTGGTCTACCTCGTGTTTCTGCGCGTGGCGAGAGCTGTCGTCGTGGAGATTCGTGCCGAGAACGGAACCCCCCCGTCCAAGGCCCGGCGGCCCCGCCGGGTCACCGCCGGCGTGGCTGCTCGGTCGGCAACGCCATCCGTGTCTCCGCCACCGCCCTCGACACCACTCACCGCGGCATCACACGGTCTCATCGTCCGGTCTCCCAAGTCAGCTGCAGGCCAGTCGTTCGCCATCACCGGTGAGACCACGATCGGGCGTGCGTCGGGTTGCGCGGTGCTCATCGACGACACGCGCGTCTCGAAGATCCATGCCCGGCTGTATGCGGATGGCGATCAATGGATGCTGGAAGATCTCGGCTCCACCAATGGCACCACCCTCAATGGCGAGCGGATCAACGCGCCGCGTCCCGTTGGGCCCCGCGACATCATCCAGGTCGGAGACGTGGCCATGGAGTTCACATGATCGAGTTCGGCTGGGGAGCGGCCACCGACATCGGTCGCACCAGACAGAGCAACCAGGACCGTCTGCTCGTGTCGGCGCCGATGTTCGTCGTTGCCGACGGAATGGGCGGGCATCAGGCCGGCGAAGTGGCGGCCCTCATGGCCGTGGAGCATCTGGCGGCCAACACCGAGCCCGGATCGCTCGATGAGTTGGTTGCCATCGTCGAACAGGCCAACGAGGCCATTTACGATCGGGCCACCGATGATCCGTCAATGAGGGGGATGGGAACCACCGTCGTGGCGTTGGCCGGCCTGGAACTTGCCGACGGACCCGCGATCGGCGTGGTCAATGTCGGCGACTCCCGTCTGTACCGAAGGGCCAACGATGCTTTGGTGCAGATAACCGAAGACCACAGCCTGGTCGAAACCCTCGTACGCGATGGCCGCCTCACCCGCGAGGAAGCGGCGGTTCACCCCCAGCGCAACATCGTCACGCGTGCTCTGGGAATCGATCGCAGGGTGCTGGCCGACTCGTGGTTGCTAACCCCTGTTGTCGGCGACCGGTACCTGCTGTGCAGCGATGGGCTGTTCAACGAACTGTCGGCTCGGGAGATCCATTCGATTCTCGACGAGATCGAGGATCCCGACGCCGCCGCCGAGGCACTGGTGTCCGGTGCGTGCGCCGCCGGTGGCCACGACAACGTCACGGTGGTTGTGGTCGACATCATCTCGGTCGACGAACCGAAGGTGGCCTCGCCGGATCGTGTCGCCGAGTTCCGGCCTGCTCTGCCCATGGTCGAGAAGCGCCCTCCGGTGACCATCACGGAGACCTCCGCACCATCCGCTCCGGTCATGACCTGGCGTCTCGGGTTGTTCATCGGTTCGGTTCTCACGGTCGTGACCGTGCTGATGGTGAGCGTGGCCATCTACGCCAGGTCCGGCTATTTCGTGGGAATCGACGGCCCCGATGTGGTGATCTACAAGGGCCGACCCGATGGGGTCCTCTGGTTCGATCCAACATTCGAGGAGTCGGTCAAGCTGTCGGTTGCCGATCTGAACCCCACCGACCTGGCCGATGTGCAGTCGGGGGTCACCTTCGACTCGCTTGACGCCGCGAAGAGATACGGGTTCGAGCTCTACACGAGGGCCGAGAGCCAGCCGTGACCATCACGGGTCGTCTACGGCGCGCCTGGCGCGCCGTCGATCCTGACCAACTCGGCACCACCAGACCGGCCATCGCCTCCGTGCGTCCCCGACGGGTGGAACTCGGCCTGATCGTGATGGTGGCGTTGATAGTGATCTACGCGCTGGTGAGCCTGAGTGGCACATCGGCGCTGCCGTCCCATCTGGGACCGTTCCTCGTGTGGATGCTTGCCCTGGCGTTTGCCGCCCACATGGTCACCCGACGGTTTGCTCCGGCTGCCGATCCGGTTCTGTTGCCGATGGCTCTGCTGCTCAACGGAATTGGGTACGTGATGATCTCGCGGCTCACGAACGCGGTAGAGGGTGGCGCCGACCTGGCCGGACTGCAAGCGGTCTGGTCGGCGGTGGGCATCGCTGCGTTCACCGTCACGCTCATCGTCATACCGCGGGCCCGGGTCCTGGC
>CAZDYO010000493.1:0-2443 GCA_964509555.1 uncultured Acidimicrobiales bacterium | reverse complement strand
TGTCCGGTACCGAAATCGTCGACCGAACCCCGCACGCCGATCAGACCGAGCCGGCCGAGAACATCGTGGGCGAGGATTGGGTCGTCCATCACCTGGGTTTCGGTGATCTCGAGTGTGATGTTGCTTCCCGGCAGGCGGGCAGCGGCCAAGCTCTCGCTGAGGGCGCTGATGAAGGACGGCTCGTAAAGGTTGCGCACCGAGATGTTGACGGCCAGACCGATGTCGTGGCCTGCCCGTCGGAAGTCACTCAGGTCGTTGATGGCCCGTCTCATCACGAACTTCGTCAGAGGTCGAATGATCCCCGACACCTCGGCCACATCGATGAATCTCGACGGCTGGATCAGGCCGCGGGTGGGGTGATCCCAACGCACGAGGGCCTCCACGCGGTCCACCCTACCTGTGTGGAGGTTGACCAGCGGCTGGTAGTGGACCACGAGTTCCTCGTCGTCGATCGCCCGACCGAGTTCGCCGACGATTCCGAGACGATCATCGTGGTCGGTGCCGTGATCGGGATCGTAGATGCTCACCCCGCCGCCGCGCTGCTTGGCGATGTACATGGCGGCATCGGCCCGCTGTTGGAGAGTCATGGATTCGCCCGCATCCTCCGGATGGAAGGCGACACCGATGCTGGCGCCGCATCGCACCGCCATGCCGGCGAGGTCGACCGGGTCGTCGAAACAGTCGAGGATCCGCTCGGCCGCGGTGATGGCACTGGACCGGGTGACATCCTCACTCAGCAGAACGCCGAACTCGTCTCCGCCGAGCCTGGCGACGGTGTCACACGACCGGATCGCTGCGCTCAGCCGCCTCGACACCTCGACGAGCAGATGATCGCCGTGGGCGTGTCCGAACGTGTCGTTCACATCCTTGAACTGGTCGAGATCGATCACGAGAAGGCCGACGGTTCGGTCGGCTCGTCGCGATGCATCAAGGGCGTGGGCCAGTCGGTCCTCGAACAGAGCGCGATTGGGCAGACCGGTCAGGCCGTCATGCAGGGCCCGGTGTCGGATGGCCTTGGCGGCATTCACGGAGTCGCTCACGTCGGCGATGCTCGCTCCCACCAGCCCGTTCGAGATCCTGAAGGTCTCGATCGACAGGGCGCGTTCACCACCGGCAATGAGATCGTGGGCCTCGTCCATCTTGGCGCCCTCACCGGTCCTGGCGGTGAGGCGCATCAATTCCACCATTTCGACACGGCCGGGTCCGTCGATCGGCTCGGTGACCGGGGCACTGAGAAGCTCAACCGCGGCCCTGTTGACGAGACGCTCGTATGTGGGGTTGACCGTCACCACGGTGAACTCGTCGGTCAGGTCGTCGTGTTGGGCCACTATCAGGCCCACCGGCACCTGCTCGATCAGCTGGGCCAGATTGCGGTTGGTCTCACCGACCATGATCTGATCGGTGACATCAACAATGACGCCCCGGGCCCGAATCGGCCGGCCGGCATCGTCGAGTTCCACCCGCACACGGTCTCGCATGTGTCGAATCTCGCCGAGCGACGTGACGATCCGGTAGTTGAGTTCGTGGTCCTGACCGGAGTCGATGGCCGCTTTCGACCTCGAGGTGATCCTCATGCGGTCGGTGTCGGGGAGCCGCGCCAGCCAGGCACCGGGCATCGAGAGTTCGTTCTCCGAAACCCCGAGGATGTCATCGGTCCGTCCCCGAAAGTCGGCTTGCACGAACGGATAGGGCGACGCCTGCCAGACGATCGCGTCGAGACCATGGAGCATCTGATCGCTTTGACGCCGCTCGCGTCGTTCCGACTCCGCCATGGCCGACACGAACACGGTCACCGACGCCGAGGTGATCACGTAGGCAAGAACCAACACGGCCGCGTTGTCGGGGCTGTACCGGGCAAGCGCGAAGGTCACGAACGGCAGCCCGACGAGGCCGGACATCAAAGTCGGCCGCCAGCCCACCAGAGCTGCCTGGCAGTTGGAGGCCATCAGGATCAGACCGGCCACGGGCGCCACCACCGGATCGATGCTGATGGCGGCGGCCAGCATCGCTGCATCGAGTGCGGGAGTGAACCATGGCACCGTTCGCGTCCGAACAAGCACAGCCATCTCGATGAGGTTGACCGGAATCCCGACCGCCAGGATGAACCATACGATCCGCCGGTCGACACCGACGGCGGGTATGAGGGCGGCGGCGGCCAGCATTGCCAGACCGGTCAGGCGAGATGTGAGGAACAGGCGCCAGAGCCCGTACTCCAGGTCGCTCACCTCTTCTCGCTGCATTTCTTCTCACCGTCCGTCGAGTCGTGCCCGTAGTCGCGGGCCTTCGGTCTCTACGGCTCAGAGAGCAGCATGTCTTGAAGCAATTGGGTCCGGTGACCCATCAAGATGGGCCGGTGAGCGCACCTATCAACTCGTCGATCACCTGATCGGCGATCTCCACCATCTCCTCGTCGGTGCGATCCTGGATCGGATGTGGTGTGAGC
>CAZDYO010000492.1:0-2444 GCA_964509555.1 uncultured Acidimicrobiales bacterium | reverse complement strand
GGGTTGAGAGCATGTCCGGAGTGTCTGGGGTTCAGACGTGTGCTCTTCCGATCTCATCTCCTCGATGTGGGCCCGGTAGTTGACCCCGACGCACACGATCTTGTCGGGGTCGGGTACAACCGGAGCGAAACGAACATCGGCAGCGGCCACGATCGGACCTTCGTGAGCGGCGGCCGAGTGACGCCAGTCGGGTCGATCAAGCACGGCCCGCACAGAGCCCCCATTCAAGACGATGGCATCGCCGGTGACCGGATCGATACGAGCGGCCCGGGGGCCGCCAGGGGTTCGGATGGTGGCCAGTCTCATGGCCGTGAAACTACCCCAGAGGCGCGGGCGCTGGTCAGGCGTCAGGGTCGACGGGTTCCAGCGATCCGCCGCGAGCCCACATGAGCATGGCCAGGGAGAGCAGTCCGTAGACCAGGTTGCCGACAGCCATCGGGGTGACCGTGTCGACGATCTGTCGGTCGATGATCGCGGCCAGCGCGGCGCCGAGACCGAGTGTGACCAAGCCGAGCACCCCTGAGGCCGCGCCGGCCAGACGGGCCATGGGTTGCATCGCCAACGCGTTGGCCGTGGGTGTGAGCACGGTGTTGAAGGACCCCATGACGCACAGGAAGAAGTACCAGACCCAAAATGATGGTCGACCGTCCGTGGTGAGCGCCATGGCGGTGAACACGGCTGCGGAGGCGATGTGGCCGATGACTCCGATTCGGGCCACCGACGCTGCACCGTGGGTCCTGGTGTAGCGGGTGCTGATGAGCACGGCCGCCGCGATCGACAGAGATGAGCCGGCAAACAGGAGTGCGAACCAGTCGCCCCGGCCGTATATCTCGGAGATGATCGGCTGGCCGCTGTCGAGGTAGACGAAGAACGCCCCGAACGAGAACGTCATCGTCATGATGTAGCCGAACGCGGCCCGGTTGCGCACGACTGTGCGAAAGGCCCTGCCGATGGCCGCCGGGTCGATTCCGCGCCGGTTGTCGCGGGCGATCGTCTCGCCGAAGTCAACCGTCCAGATGGCCGCGCCCAGGGCCAGCAGCAGAGCGGCGACGAACACGTAACGCCACGACCCGGCCAGCATGATGAGCTCACCGACCGAGGGAGCCAGCGCCGGGCCGATCAGGAAGATCGACATCACGATCGAGGTGATGCGAGCCATCTGGTCGCCCTCGTAGAGGTCCCGGGCGATGGCTGGACGCAGAACGCTCGGCGCGGCCGCACCCACCCCCCACACGAATCTCGCCGCGAGCAGCATGTCGATTCCGGGTGCCAGCGCCGATCCCAGAGCGCCGAACGCGTACAGGCCGATACCGGCCAGCAGAAGCGGAACCCGACCGAACTTGTCGGAGAGGGTGCCGTAGATCATCTGCCCGGCGGCCATCCCCAGCAGGTAGAAGGTGACGATCAGGGAGACGGCCCCCGAACCGGCACCGAGGTCGAAACTCGACCGGATTTCGTCAAGCGCGGGCAGCGACACGTCGACCCCGAACGCGAGCAACACGCTCAGAAACGCGAGGTAGGCGATGACCCGACGTTCGGGCCTGACCTTGGCCGCGATGGTGGTCACGAGGCGGGGGTGTCGGGGATGGTCTTGCCCGGATTCATGATGCCGAGCGGATCGATGGCACGCTTGACCGCTCTCATCAGATCGAACTCGACGGGGGGCTTCTGGCCGATGATCCGGTCGAGTAACTCCTGGCCTATGCCGTGCTCGGCGCTGATCGATCCGCCCATCGACCATGTGAGCTCGTCGAGCCTGCGATGGAGCTCAGGCCGGATCAGGTCGAACTCGGCGGCTGTGGTCTCGTCGTCGGGAGCGAGGACGTGGACGTGGAGGTTGCCATCGCCCACGTGGCCGAAAATGTAGGGCGTGGCCGAGGGGGCTGCCGAACGGCAAATGGCGCTGATGGCGTCGATGTAGTCGGAGATCCTCTCTATCGGAACGACCGAGTCCATCTTCACCGCCCGGCGGAAGTTGGCCATGAGCCCCGGTGGTGGCAGTTCCTCGCGGATGAACCAGAGAGCGTCGCTTTGATGCCGGGTGGCGGCAACAACCGCATCGGAAATGAGACCACGGTCGGCGGCGTCGCCGAGAAACCCGGCAAGGTCGTGGTCGACAGGTGAGCTGCCGGAGTATCGGATGAGCAGATACCACTCCGAACTGGTGGCCAGCGGGGGAGACCGATCGAACTTCCGACACACCGCAGCCATCCCCATCCGGGGGATCAACTCGAGGGCTGTGAGGGTGGCGTTGGTTCCGGCCATGGCCATTGACACGAGTTCGGGAAGGTCGCTGATGGAGGAGATCGCAGCCAAGGCCGATGACTCGTGGGCCAGCGCCGGTCCGAGTGACAGCGTGGCCCTCGTGACCACCCCGAGGGTCCCTTCGGCCCCTATGAAGAGTTGTTTCATGTCGTAGCCGGAGGAGTCCTTGCGAAGCGCAC
>CAZDYO010000491.1:0-2448 GCA_964509555.1 uncultured Acidimicrobiales bacterium | reverse complement strand
CTCCACATCGTTCCGTGAGAAACCGGCGCCCAGAGCCTCGGGGCACCAGACGGTGACCCTTGCGAACGGTTGACCATCGGCGAGATTGATCCTGCGAACCTCAAGCACCCGCTCTTCTCCCAGGACCTCCCTCACGCGGGGGCGCGCCCGGGTGAATGCGAAATCGAGGACCCGACGTTCGGAGGTGGTGCCGGCAGCAGCGAGTTGTTGTTCGATGGTGTCGAGTTGATCGAGTGTCTGCCGTAGCGGATCTGCGGCAACATGCCAGCCGAGTCCCTGTTTCGCTTCGACGAGATGGTGATCGCGCGCCACTTCCAGGGCCCGCCTCACCGTCACCCGGCTCACCTCGAACTCCCTCGACAGGTCGGCTTCGCTGGGAAGCAATCCGCCCGCGGTGTATTGCCCGGAGGCGATGCGCCTCTCGATTTCGGTCGAGATCGACTGATACCTGGGAACCCTCACACGTCACTGTCCTCTGGGGTGTCACTTGTATCTTACTTGTATGTGATACTTGTATATACTGATTCACGGTGGTCGACAAGGCAGAACCTGCCTTCAATATCTAGGCTGCCACGAGAACGCCTCCGCCAGGTGGCAGACCCCCATCCCCAGAACCGAGAGGCACGCCCATGGCAGTTGCAGCCAGCACCCCGATCGAACTCATCAACGGCGTCTATGCCAACTTCGACCAGCGACTCGACGCCGCCCGGAGCCGATTCGGCCGCGGCCTCACCCTCGCTGAGAAGATCCTCATCAATCACCTCGACTCCCCCGACCAGGAACTCGAACGCGGCGAGAGCTACGTCGACCTGCGCCCCGACCGCGTCGCCATGCAGGACGCCACCGCCCAGATGGCCTGGCTGCAGTTCATCACCGCCGGCCTGCCCGAGGTTCAGGTGCCCACCACCACGCATTGCGACCATCTCATCCAGGCCCGAGTCGACGGCAAACGCGACCTCTTGGCCGCGGTCGACACCAACGAAGAGGTCTACGACTTCCTCGAGAGCGCCTGCGCAAAGTTCGGCGCCGGTTTCTGGAAGCCCGGCAGCGGCATCATCCACCAGGTGGTCCTCGAGCAGTACGCCTTCCCCGGCGGAATGATGCTCGGCACCGACTCCCACACCCCCAACGCCGGCGGTCTCGGCATGATCGCGGTCGGTGTTGGCGGTGCCGATGCTGTCGACATCATGACCGGATTCCCGTGGAACGTCCGCTGGCCGAAGCTGATCGCGGTGAAACTCACCGGCTCGCTCAACGGCTGGACCGCCCCCAAGGACATCATCTTGAAGGTGGCCGACATCCTCACGGTGAAGGGCGGCACCGGTGCCATCGTCGAATACATCGGGGAGGGAGCCAACAGCCTCAGTTGCACCGGCAAGGCGACCATCTGCAACATGGGCGCCGAAATCGGCGCCACCACTTCGCTGTTCGCCTACGACGACGCCATGGCCCGCTACCTCAAGTCCACCGGCCGCGAGGAAATCGCCGACGCCGCCAACGCCGTGGCCCACCATCTTCGAGCCGACGACGAGGTCCTGGCTGATCCGGCCACCTACTACGACCAGGTGATAGAGATCGATCTCGACACCCTCACCCCCCACATCAACGGCCCACACACCCCCGATCGGGCCCGCGAGGTGAAGGATCTCGGCGCCGAGGCCAAGGCCGAGGGTTGGCCCACGGCAATAAGCGCCGCCCTCATCGGCAGCTGCACCAACTCGAGCTACGAGGACATCACCCGCGCCGCGTCGATCGCCCGCAAGGCCGCATCCAAGGGTCTCAAGGCCAAGTCGAAGCTCATGATCACCCCCGGCTCCGAACAGGTGCGGGCCACCATCGAGCGCGACGGTCTGCTCGCCGACTTCGAAGCCCTGGGGGCCACCGTGCTGGCCAACGCCTGCGGCCCGTGCATCGGCCAGTGGGACCGCTCCGAAGAGGCCGGCCATGAGTCGGGCGTGCCCAACATCATCGTCACCTCCTACAACCGCAACTTCCCGAAGCGCAACGACGGCGACCCGGCCACCCTCGCGTTCGTTACCTCACCCGAGACCGTGATGGCGTTGGCCCTGGCCGGTTCGGTCGATTTCGATCCGATCAACGGCACCCTCACCAACGACGCCGGCGAAGAGGTGAGCCTCTCGGTTCCGGTCGGCATCGAACTGCCACCCGCAGGGTTCACTCCGGGCGAGAGCGGCTTCATCGCACCGCCCGAAGATTCATCCACTGCCGAGGTTGTCGTGTCACCCACCTCCGACCGGTTGCAACTGCTCACTCCGTTCCCCGCATGGGACGGCAACGACTACGAGGACCTCCCCATCCTGGTGAAGGCGCAGGGCAAGTTCACCACCGACCACATCTCAATGGCCGGCCCGTGGCTCAAATACCGCGGCCACCTTGAAAACATCAGCGGCAACCTTTATCTGGGCGCGGTCAACGCCTACCCCGGAT
>CAZDYO010000490.1:0-2448 GCA_964509555.1 uncultured Acidimicrobiales bacterium | reverse complement strand
GCCGACCACGATGATGTCGTACTTGCGCTTGTTGGCCGGGTTGACCAGCTTCATGGAGAAGCGGTGGTTGTCCCACTTGTCGGCCAGGGGACCGGCCGGGACCTTGGAGTCGAGGTTGATCATGATCCGACCTCCAGGACGGTGGATTGGGAGAGTGGGGCGAGTGCTCCGCTGCTTACCGAACCGGCCGGCGGCGTGGTGCGGTTGTCCTCGCTGATGACCCCGGCCTGCACCATGATCGGGAAGCTGAGATTGCCGATGAGGATGATGCCGGCGAGGCCGGTGGCGAACCCCCGGCGGGCACCGTTGTAGCGGGGGTTGTTGATGCCCAGGCTCTGGAACAGGGACCAGGCGCCGTGGTAGATGTGGACCGCGAGAGCCACGTTGGCCACGATGTAGATGAGGGCGACGGGAATCGAGTTCATCGACTCGGTGACGTTGTGGTAGACGTCGCCGCGAATGTAGGTGTCGCCCAGCCACCAGCCCCAGGTGAGGTCGGCAAGGTGGAAGAAGAGGTAGAGCAGGATGATCGGGCCGGTCCAGCGCATGGTGCGGCTGGCGAAATTGGCGGCGATGTAGTCGCGCTTCGACTGGTATTTCTCGTTGGAGGCCTCGCTCATGCGGTTGAGCGACCAGGCACTGTGGATGTGGAGAACGAACATGCCGGTGAGGCCGACCCTGAGTACCCACAGCAGCAACGTGCGTGGGATGAGGTTTCCGCCGAGATCACGCAGGGCCTCGCCGTAGTCGTTGACCTCGAGGGGGCTCTGGTAGATGTGGAGGTTGCCGATCATGTGGACAAGGACGAACCCCAGGATCCCGATCCCGGTGAGGGCCATGATGTATTTCTTGCCGACCGCGGTCTGGTAGAGGTTGGCCGGCCACGGCAACTCTCTGGAGCGCTGGCGGAGCGGCTTCACTCGTCCGCGTGAATCGGATGGCGAGATTGTTTTTGCCATGCCCGAACTTCCTTGTCGATTGTTACTGGTCGGCGCCACCGTAGTGCCGTCCGGCGACGTTGACGCAAGTTAGGCGATTGTGTCTCGAGGGGCGGTCAAATGAGCTGTGACAGGTAGTGGTTGTCGACGATTGTGTCTGCGGACGTGAGGTGTAGTTGGAGGTCGATCTTGTCGGATTGTCCGGCTGCCGATTCGGGGACCGTGAATGCCAGGGAACCGATGTAGGTGCACTCGTCGGCCACCGCGGTGCCGGTCCATCCCCGGGTATGGAGGAGAGTGTCGCCGACATGGATCTCGGCGGTCACAACGGCATCGATCAGATCCGACTGAAGGTCGGAGATGACATGAATATCGAGGTCGAGACGGTCGCCGCAGTGGACCATCACCGGAAGCGCATCGGCCACCACGATCACCGGCCGGCAGGATTCGCTCAGGGCGTTCCAAGCGGCTTTCGGTCGGCGGGATCGGTCGAGCACCCCGAAACCCCCGGATGACGACGCGTCGGCCAGGCAATGATGGATGAATCCTCCGACCGGGCGATATTTCAGCCGGCGGAGTTGCTCGATGCTGGATCTGACCACGTTGGCCTGTGCGGCCTCGGTGAGTCTCGCCCAGTCGCTTCGACTGTGGATGTGACGGGGCGGGACGAGATGGCGGAGCGAGTCGGCGCGGGCTCCGACCGATCGTCCGATCAGCTTCCAGTCGGGGTCGGGCCATTCTCCTTCGGCGGGGGATTGCTCCTCGGCCGACACCGTGGCTGCGCCGAATGCGGAGATGAAGCGCGCCATTCGGGGAAACCGGGCCACCCAATCAGCCAGGTCGGCTGCGCGGCCACCGTTCCAGCCGAACCACAGGCCGCTGGTGGTGCCGTCGAGTTGGGGGAGGTGTGGTGGCACACCGGTGTGGGCGACGATCGGGCGCGAGCCGTCGGTTCGTTCGAGCACCCGTTTCACCGAACTGTCGAGAACGACACGGTTCCACGATGGCATCTGCTGGCTCATCAGCGGTGGAGTGGTGAGCGGTTGGTCGGGGCGCCGATGGGGTTCGTCGTGGGCGCACCAGATGGCCACTGACGGGTGATGGGCCAACATGTCGACGGCCTCCCGCGTCTGCCGCACCGCCTGTTTTCGGACCCCTCGGGCCATGAGACCCCGCAGTGGCATGTCCTGCCAGACCAGCATCCCGAGCTCGTCGGCTCGTCGGTAGAACTCGGGGGTGGCGATGTGGGTGTGGCATCGCACCAGATCGAGTCCGGCGTCGCGCGCGGCCTCGAGATCGGCTGAGACGGTGGCGGGGTCGGCATCGCCGGGCCGGGCCGCCGCGGGAAGCAGGGATGTGCCCTTCACGAACATGCGGGTGCGATTGACGGATAGCTTCCAGTTGTCGAGCCGAATCGATCGGAAACCGATCCGACACTCGCGCGAGTCGTGAACCTCGCCGCCGATGATGACCTCGCACCTGAGATCGTGGAGTGGTTGATCGCCCAGTG
>CAZDYO010000489.1:0-2451 GCA_964509555.1 uncultured Acidimicrobiales bacterium | reverse complement strand
TGCCGTCGACCGGGCTGGCCGACCCGGTGGCGATGGATGAGATGAACTCCTTCCACTCCTCGAGGTAGCTCTGTTCGTAGCGCTCGAGGAAGAAGTGCTGGAGTGGTGAGCCCCGCCGACCAGCCAAGTCGCTGGCAATGGTGGTGTTGGCCGGAACGTTGTGGGATGCTATCATTCCGGACGAGCCGAAGGCCTCGACGCGCTGGTCGTAGCCGTAGACGGCCCTGCGGCTGTTGTCGATGGTGGTGATGGTTCCGTCCTGGTGGGTGAGGACCACGACCGCGGTGTCGATGTCTCCGACCTCGCCGATTGCCGGATCGACACGCACGCCGCCGGTGGCGTGGACCGTCACCACCTCGGACCGGACCACGTAACGGGCCATGTCGAAATCATGGATGGTCATGTCGAGAAAGATTCCGCCGGAACCCTCGATGTAGGAGATGGGCGGTGGCTCAGGATCGCGGCTCGTGATCCGGATGAGATGGGGATCGCCGATGGAACCATCGGCCACTCCCTGGGCCACTGCCCGGTGACTGGGATCGAAGCGGCGGTTGAAACCAACCTGCAGGTATGCGCCGACTTCGTCGACGACGGCAAGAGCGCGGTCGATCTCCCCCAGGTCCATCGAAAGCGGCTTCTCGCAGAAGATGGACTTCCCGGCCCGGGCTGCACCAATGATCAGGTCGACGTGGGTTTCGGTACTGGTACAGATGGCCACTGCGTCCACTGAGGCGTCGGAGAGGATGTCGTCGACTGACCCGGCGGTGGTGGTACCGAGCCGCGCGGCCAGAGCCTCGGCGGCGTCGGGAACAACATCGAACACCGGGCCGAGCACGGCACCGTCGACGCGCCTCGAGATGAGTTCGGCGTGCATGGCGCCGATGCGCCCGCAGCCGAGTAAGCCAATACGTGGATTCATCGGAGGTCCTTCATATGTGTGCGTGGGAGGGGTCGGTCGCCGGAGGCACCGGAGCGTTTCCGGCACCGAGCACCGATTGGTCGTAGTCGATACAGGCGCCGGTGAGCATCCCCGATTCAGCGGTGGCCAGGTGGGCGATGGTGCGGGCAATCTCGTCGGTGTCGATCAAACGCCCGAACGGAAGTTCGGCGGAGGCCCTCTCGAGCCATCCATCGGTGGCGCCGTGAAACCTGCGCTGCACGATGTCCTCGGCGGGCGTGTTCATCCACCCGGGGTTGACAAGATTGACGCGTATCCCGTGGCGCATGAGCTGATAGGCGAGATTGCGGGTGAGTGCGACCAACGCCGATTTGGATGTCGAGTACGAGAGCAGTTCGGGTGCACCACCGTGTCCTGCCACCGAGCCGATCATCACGACCGACCCGCCTGTACCAGCGTCGCTCATCAGTCGGGCACAGCCCTGTGCTATCAGCGCCGGGCCCCTCACGTTGACCATCAGCATCTCGGCCCACAGATCGGGTGAGGAATCCCACACCGTGCCCCGGGACGTTGCTGCCGCGCAGTTGACAACCGCGTCGGGGGCACCAAATTCGTTGCCCACAGCCTGCACTGCTGCTGAGCAGCCCTCCGGCGTGCCGACATCGGCTCTCACGAACAGTGCTCGGCACGAGTCGGTGGTGAGGGCTGTGGCGGCCGCCGCGCCCTTGTCGGGATCGCGTCCGACCAGTACGAAACCTCGTGCGCCCCGGTCGGCGAGGGCATGGGCCACGGCGTTGCCGAGACCCTGGGAGCCACCGGTGATGAGTGCCACACCTCCCTCGAAGGTCGACGCTGCCGGGACTCGTGCTGCGCTGGTGGGAGCCATGGTCACCACCCGATCCGTTGGTCGGCCTTGCCGGCCATGAGTTCGGTGTGTGCGTCGAGGACTTCGGCACGATCCGATACCTCCGGTACCCCCACCTCCCAGAACGCCCCGCCCTCGGTCCAGACATGGGGATCGGTGCGAAGCGAGATGACGTAGGTTCGATCGGCGGCACGGGCTCGAGCCAGGGCCTCCCGGAGCTGGTCGAGGGTTTCAACGGTTTCGCTCAGGCATCCCTGTGCGGCGGCCAGGCCGGCGAAGTCGACGTGAATGGGCTCCACCACCTTCGAGTCGACGATGAGGTTGTTGAACGGCACGCCGCCCTGGTTGACTTGGAGCCTGTTGATCACGGCGAAACCTCCGTTGTCGCAGACTATGACAATCACCTTGTGGCCTGACAGCACAGAACTGTGGAGGTCGCTGTTGAGCATCATGGTCGATCCGTCCCCGACGAAGACGATCACCTCCCGGTCGGGGAGTGCCATTTTCGCCCCCCAGCCTCCGCTGATCTCGTAGCCCATGCAGGAGAACCCGTATTCGCAGTCGAAGCTGTTGATCTCGTCCTGTCGCCACCCGTTGTTGACCTCTCCGGGGAATCCTCCAGCGGCCGAGACCACGTAGTCGCCGGGCCGTTTGTCGCGATCAACCACGCCGACAACCTGGGCGTAGG
>CAZDYO010000488.1:0-2457 GCA_964509555.1 uncultured Acidimicrobiales bacterium | reverse complement strand
CCCAAACCGGTCTGCTCGAGGCCGACCTTGTTTACGAAGAGCTGGTGGAGGGCCTGAAGACCAGATTCTTCACCGTGTTCAATACCCAGGTTCCCGACACCATCGGGCCGATCAGGTCGGGTCGGTCGAGCGACATCGACCTGCTCGCCGGTCTGTCAAAACCGATGTTCGGTTATTCCGGGGCAAACGCCACCGTGCTCCGCGAACTTCGTAAGGCCCGCGACGCCGGTGTGATGGTCGATGTCGGCGCCCTGCGCTTGGAGAGCGCCTACTTCAGATCAAGCGATCGCGACATCCCCGACAACCTCTATGCGACCCCGGCGAAGATCCCCGAGACCAGCGCTGGTGTTCCTGAGCCATTGTTCTCATACGGTCCCCTGTCGGCATCCATGGGCATGGAAGCCGGTGGGGTCGATGTCACCTATCCCACCAAGTTCGGCCGCGAGTCCACCCACGTCTGGGACGCGGCCTCGTCAGGTTGGGTTCGAATGCAGGACGGCACGCTTCAGACCTCGGTGGTAGATGGATCAGAGGTCGAAGTGGCTCCCGCCAACGTCGTTGTCGCCGAGATCAACTACGGCACCTCCGCCGCGGATGCTGAATCGCCGCAAGCCAAGACCTTCGGGGATGGCCCGGTGAAGGTCTTCACTCGCGGCCGGATGATCGAAGGAACATGGTCGCGTTCGACAGACTCGCCACGCTGGACCCTCACCGACTCAACCGGCGTTGAGATCCCGCTGGCTCCGGGAGCCACATGGGTTCTGCTTGCTGCCGGCCCCCACTCGCAATTCGCCACCGCCAAGGTCACGGTGCTCGACGTTGACCAGGCACAGAAACTACTGACCGAAGCACGTAAAACGGCTACGCCGTAAGGCCCCGAAGCCCTTAGGATGACCCACATGGCACAACAACTCGACAGCGCAGAACCCAGCCCACGCGCCACCGGCACCCAGCTTGTCAAGCGGGGCTTGGCCGAGATGCTCAAGGGCGGCGTCATCATGGACGTGGTCGACCCCGACCAGGCCCGCATAGCCGAAGACGCCGGTGCCGTGGCCGTGATGGCGCTCGAGCGCGTTCCGGCCGACATCCGCCGCGACGGCGGGGTGGCCCGCATGTCAGATCCCGAAATGATCTCGGGCATCCAGGCGGCCGTGAGCATCCCGGTGATGGCCAAGGCCCGCATCGGACATTTCGCCGAGGCCCAGGTGTTGCAGTCGTTGGGTGTCGATTACATCGATGAGTCCGAGGTTCTGACCCCGGCCGATGAGGCCCACCACATCGACAAGTGGGCATTCACCACACCGTTCGTCTGTGGGGCCACCAACCTCGGCGAGGCCCTGCGTCGCATCAGCGAGGGTGCCTGCATGATCCGTTCGAAGGGCGAGGCCGGCACCGGCAACATCGTCGAGGCCGTGCGCCACCTGCGTTCGATTCTGGGCGACATCGCCAAGATCACCACTGCCGACTCGGCCGAGTTGTTCGATTGGGCCAAGCAACTTCAGGCCCCGCTCCCGTTGGTTCAGGAAGTTCACGACACCGGCACTCTTCCGGTGCCGATGTTCTGCGCCGGCGGCATTGCCACCCCGTCCGATGCCTCGCTGGTGATGCAGCTCGGCGCCCAGTCGGTGTTTGTCGGGTCGGGCATCTTCAAGAGCTCGGAGCCGGCCAAGATGGCCTCTGCGATCGTCGAAGCTGCAACCCACTTCCAGGATCCGTCGATCATCGCCAAGGTGAGCACGGGCCTCGGGGCGGCCATGAAGGGCCTCGAAATCGGTGGGCTCGAGACCAAACTGGCCGAACGCGGTTGGTAGGCCCACTCGTCGGCGTTCTGGCCCTCCAGGGGGCGTTCGCCGCTCATGAAGAGATCCTCGATGGTCTGGGTGTCCCCAATCTCGAGGTGCGCACCAGTGATCAGCTCCGGCTGGTCGATGCCCTGATCATCCCGGGTGGGGAGTCCACCACCATGTCGATGCTGCTCGATCGGAGCGGTTTGATCGAGCCGCTGCAGGAGCGCCTCCGCGACGGGCTTCCCGTTCTCGGCACGTGCGCGGGTTTGATTCTGCTGTCGGCACGCATCCTTGATGGCCGTCCCGATCAGCATGCCCTCGGCTCGATCGACCTTGATGTGCGTCGGAACGGTTACGGAACCCAACTCGACAGTTTCGAGACCGACATCGCCGTCGATGGGCTCGATGGCGGGTTCCACGCGGTCTTCATACGGGCCCCGGTTGTCGAACGCGCCGGCGACCGCGTTGAGATTCTCGCAATGGTGGACGACCACCCCGTACTGTGTCGGCAGGGCTCAGTCACCGTGGCCGCGTTTCACCCCGAGTTGTCGAACGACAACCGGATACACCGATCATTCGTCGAGCAAGTCCCGGTCAACCCCAAGTCTGATACATCTGCAATCTGAGAGGAACCTCCCATGTCGGGTCACTCCAAATGGGCAACGATCAA
>CAZDYO010000487.1:0-2485 GCA_964509555.1 uncultured Acidimicrobiales bacterium | reverse complement strand
AGGAGTCCGCCCGTGTCTGTTCGGGCTGGTGAGAAGACCTGAGGTCGGGCCGCCGGGTCGTCTGATGTCAGTTCGTGTCGCGCGGTGGATGGGCAGCTCGGTGCTGACGTGTTCAGTAGACACCGAGTTGCGGTGCGGCCAGCAGTCTTGTGGCGCTGTCGATGCACTCATTCGCCACCGCGATTGCTTCTTCGGCTTCTTCGGCGGTGATCGGGTCGTAGCCAGCCGGGTCGGGGTACTCGGATTGGTTGCGTCGCCGACGCAGCCGGTCGAGTGACTTGAGCCCGGGGACTGCGGGAAACTGTGCGTCGAGAGCTTCGATGACAGCTATGTGCCCACCCGAGGATGTGGGGCGCAGCCCTTGGTGGGTGAGCAGTGCTGTGGCTGCTTTGCGGGCGGCGTCATAGGCGAGGGAGTAAGCAGCTTCCGGGTCGGTGGTCGTCGATCCGGAGGCGGTGGCGATGTGACGGCGCGAGGACGCGATCAGGGCCTCGACGGTGGGCGAGTCGGCTGGCACGCGTTGGAGTTGGCGCTGCTCAAGCAGTCGGTCGATGACCGCGCTGCCTTGATTCCATCTAGGCATCGCTGTGATCGTACGGGATCTCGACCATCGGCGACTCTCGTAGCTTCGTGGTGAATCCGTCTGTTGCTTCGGCCCACTGCTCGGCAGTTCGGATTGTCGTGTTCACCTCGCGTCCGATTCGGTGTTGTGCTGCCTTGGCGGCTTCGTGGACGCTGTCACGGTCGGGTTGGCCAATCACCAGCAGGTCGATGTCGTTGGGTGCAGGGCCGGGCTCTCCGGCATCTCGTGCAGCCCACGACCCGTAGATGAACAGCCTCTCGATGTCGGCGACCGCTCCGAACTCCTCGGCGATCACGATCGGTGGGCCGAACGCGGTCGTCACCAGTGCGGTGAGTGGCTCGACATAGGGGCTGGATCCGTTGGCCGTGAGCAGTTTGGTCCGCCCGATGGCTCGTGCTCGGAGAATGTCGGCTTCTTGGAGTCGGCGGACTTCGGTGGCCACGGTTTGGTACGGGTGCCCTGTCCGTCTGGCCAGCTCGTCGACGGTCCAGGAGCGTTCCGGGTTGATCAGGGTCAGGGCGAGGATCTCGCCTTGAAGCTTGGAGCGAAAGATCGGCAGAACGGCTGGGGCGGCGAGTCGCATACAACCATCATCGTCTTATTAACAAGCGATATCAACTGTTAATGCATAAATGGTAGTGAATCTCAGATCCGAGGCGGCTGAGGAAGCTCGCCGATCGCGGTCAGCAGGGCTTCGTCCACGCCGTATCGGTTGCCGTGCTGCTCGTGGCCGGCGCCTTTCTGGAGTCGTAGACGAAAGACGTCACCGCGGTGCACGCAGCTGACCCATCAAGTCGGCCACCTCGAGCATCTCGGAGCGGTCATCATCGTCGGCTTCGAGAGCAGCGACTTCGGCGGCCAGGGCCTGCTCGTCTCGTGTTCTTTCGGCCGCGTCCACCAGCGCACGACGAATCGCCTCCGATCGGCTGAGCCCGGTCGCTTCCAGTTTGGTGAGAGCACCAAGAGCTTCGTCGTCGAGTTGAACCGATATTGCCTTGGGCATGACCAAAACTTTTCACCAAACGTCATACACGCACAAGTGGAGACTGCCTCGCCACACCCAGCCGGTTGCGCCAGAATCCGACGAGCCGCTATGGCACGGACGTGGTGCGAGGGGTCTGCGGGATGTCGTTGTCTTGGTTGCCCAGGTTGACACTCATCGTGACGCGTTTGCCGAACAGCGGTCTTTGACTCCAGCCGATATCGACCTCGGCCACGTAATCAGATAACACGGGTTTCCCGACAGTCAGAATGATCGGACTCGGCGACTCTTGCACAGCGGTGTCGACCTCACTCGGCGTTACCAGCCATCGGACCGGCCGGCCCAAGGCGGATTCGATCGATGCTCTTGTTGCCTCGTCGAACGCGACCTCGCTGCCCAACTCGGTATTTGAGTCGATATACGCCGATACGACGTACAGCGACGTTGGGGATGCACAGTCGAACTGTTCAGCGCAGAAGGTCCGAATCGCCTCGCCGACGATCTCGTCCGGGCGGCCCGCAGATTCCGTGGATTCTGGCGTCGCTTCGGCGTCTTGTCGGCTCGCATCAGTGCTCTGTTGGCCTTCGGCTGACCGCGAGCAAGCAGCACCAAGGATGGCCATCGACATCACGATGGCGACAAGCAGTCGCGCCTTTCTTCGCACCTCCGGCAGAGGGTAAACCCCGAAATGTTGCAGGCCGACAAAGGCCCAGCCCTGACCGCCCGTCGACGCCAGTCCCGCACAGCGACGGGTGAGTCCCTCGCAGTGAGGTCGGCCGCTAGTCGGTGCCTGCTCAGATCTGGGAGTATTCGGCCCTTGGAAATGTGGATCACTCATATCCCGCCTTTCGGTGCCAGTTCGACAACTGTCAACGGCCAGTTGGTTCTGAACGTTGGCGGCCAGCAGAACTGCGCGCTGG
>CAZDYO010000486.1:0-2497 GCA_964509555.1 uncultured Acidimicrobiales bacterium | reverse complement strand
CGGCGTCGAGTGCCTCGACGATTCCCCAGGCACCCAGGTAGGCGTTGGCGCTGATGAATCTGGAAATATCGCCAACCGGCTCACCGGTTTCAAAGTGGGCGAGATCAACACCGGCTTCAACCAACTCATTCAATCTGGGAAGGAGGTTGTCGCCGTCGACGTAGGCGACCCGCGGCGAGAGTCCCAGCTTTTCGGCCACCTCGGCCACCGCCTCGGCGCATCCAGCGGGGTCAAGGCCGCCGGCATTGGTGACAACCCGGATGCCCTTGTCGAGGCAGGTGCCCAGCACTTGTTCCATCTGCTTGACGAACGTGCGGGCATAGCCGCCGCCCGGCCGCGTTGCCTGGGTTCGGGCGAGGATCAGCATCGTGAGTTCGGCGAGCCAGTCGCCGGTGAGCACGTCGATTGGTCCACCGTCGACCATTTCGGCGGCGGCTGTGAGTCGGTCGCCGTAGAAACCCGAGCAATTGGCTATGCGGAGCGGGTCCCGGACCGGGCGATCGTTGCGGAGATCTGCCATTTCAGTTGTCCCTGTTGGATTCGGATTCGGATTCGAAGACGACGAGCAATTCGCCGTTGCTGACCTGGCCTCCCCGGGCGACCCGCACCTCGGCGACCACGCCATCGGACGGGGCATTCATGTGGTGCTCCATCTTCATGGCTTCGAGGACGACGAGGGTCTGGCCTGCCGAGACCGTGTCGCCGGGACTGACTCTGACGTCGAGAACCACACCGGGCATCGGGGCGACCAATCCTCCTGTGGGCTGATCATCACTCGGCACCACGAATCTCGGTACCCGGCCCAGCTCAGTTGTGCCGGTGGCATCGCTGGCGTAGAGGGCCCCGGGTGTGGAAGTGACGCGATAGAAGCAGCGTTGGCCCTGCCACTCGATGTCGATGCCGTGGGGGGTCCATTCGTGGATGGTGACCGCACCGGTGTCGGGCCGGGACTCGATGGTGAACCTGCCGTCCCGGCGACTGCGGTAGCGAATGGTGATCTCGTCGGCATCGACCATCCAGCTGATTCTCTGGGCGGGCAGGCGTCCGAGCATGAACCCACTGCGGACGTTTTCGAGCACCTCGCAGTTGGCGTGATTGTGCGCCTGTTGCCACATTGCCGCCGCCACCGCGACGTGATCCCGTTCCGCATCGGTGAGACGTCGGCGAGCGGGTGGATCGGCTCGCTCGATGAAATCGGTGGTGGTTTCGCCTTGATCAAACTCCGGACTTCGCAGCGAGGCGGCCAGGAAGTCTCGATTGGTGGTGACCCCGCCGAGGTGTGATCGTTCGAGAGCCAAGGCCAGCCGGCGGGTGGCCTCGGCGCGGGTTGGGCCTGCCGCGATGACCTTGGCCAGCATCGGGTCGAAGTCGAACCCGACGACCGAACCCTGCTCGACCCCCGAGTCCCACCGCACGGCCGGTTGTTCTGCCGGTAGCCATGCGTGGAGGGTGCCGGTGTCGGGGAGGAAATCGTTGCCGGGGTCTTCGGCGTAGATTCGGGCCTCGATGGCATGGCCGGTGAAGGAGATATCTTCCTGCTTGTGTTCGAGTGGTTCGCCCGATGCCACCCGGAGCTGTTCGCGCACCAAGTCGATACCGGTGACCATCTCCGTGACCGGATGCTCAACCTGCAACCTGGTGTTCACCTCAAGGAACCAGAACTCGTGGGTGTGGTCGTCGAGCAGAAACTCGACGGTGCCGGCAGACGAGTAGCCGATCGACGACGCCAGCTTCAGTGCTGCTTCCCCCATGGAGCCGCGCAACGCGGGGTCAATGACGGGGGACGGCGACTCCTCGATGATTTTCTGGTGGCGGCGTTGAATCGAGCACTCGCGCTCGCCGAGGTGTACGAGATTGCCGTGGGTGTCACCCAGAATCTGGATCTCGATGTGGCGGGAGGTGGGCAGATACCGTTCAAGAAAGACGGTGTCGTCGCCGAACGCGTTGAGGGCCTCGCGCTGGGCCCGGGCCACCGAATCGACGAGCGCATCTGCCGACCCGACCAGGTGCATGCCCTTGCCGCCACCGCCGGCAGAGGCCTTCACGAGAAGCGGGAACCCGACCGAGGTGCCGTCGGTCGGATCATTCGACGACGGGAGGGTGGGCACTCCTGCGTCGATGGCGGCCTGTTTGGCGGCCACCTTGTCGCCCATGGTCCTGATGATCTCAGGCGACGGGCCGACCCAGACGAGGCCGGCATCGCCGACGGCAGCAGCGAAGGATGGGTTCTCGGAGAGGAATCCGTAGCCGGGATGCACCGCCGTGGCCCCGGTGGCGAGTGCGGCCCCGATGATCGCCGCGCCGTCGAGGTACCCCTCGGGTAGGCGGACGGCAGCATCGGCTTCGGCCACGAATGGGGCGTCGGAGTCGGCGTCGACGTAGACCGCGATGCAACGGATGCCCATGTCATGGGCGGTGCGGAAGATTCGGCGGGCGATCTCACCGCGGTTGGCGACGAGCAGTGTGTCGATGTGGGTGGTCACAGCCGGAACACCCC
>CAZDYO010000485.1:0-2501 GCA_964509555.1 uncultured Acidimicrobiales bacterium | reverse complement strand
GGTGATTCAGGTGATCGTTTTCGTTGTAGCCCGAATCGTAGATGCATCTCGACGGCAGCACGAGCATCACGGTGGCGATCACACTTCGGATCGGAGACTCGGATCCGATGGTGGTGACGAGAATAGCGAGGGGAAGAGCGTCGAGAAACACCGCCCAGAGAACCGAACGCTTGGTGTGCTTGGCCGCGGAGTACTGGAGTGGGATGTAAGCGTCCGCCAGGGCGCGCCTCCAGAACGCGCCGGGCCATTGCAGCAGGAACGGGGCCGCGCATGCCCGAAGAAGGCCAATGTCGTCCTCGCTGTCGGTCACAACCGCCGACTTGGCGACTACCTCGTCGCCGAGGGCAGCCACGACTCGCCGGTATTTGTCGCCCGATCGTGGGGACCCACCGAACACGGAGCGGGCTATCACCCGGGCATCGGGCAGGACCTGTCGAACACGTGGGGCGACGGCGACCCTGAAGCCGTTCGACGCCACCACCACGGGTCCTTCGTGTCGGGCGGCGACATTGAGCAGTTCGGTGTTCCAGCCTTGGTCACGGGTCGATCGACGGCGCCATCGCAGAATGGTCCAGGGGAAGAAGATGACGACGAACAAGACCCTCATGTGGTCGCGGCTGGCGGCCGGGTCCGATGAGAACCTCCATGGCTTAAGGGCCGCCATCGCCGCGAGAGCGGTGGCGGCGAGAGAGGCCGGCCGTGCCATGTCGATGAACTGCTCCGTGGAACTCGACATGTGAAGTGTGTGGTCGAGATCGATGATCAGGGTCTGATCAGGCGGGAGCGCGCAGAGACGTGAGAGGGCGTCCTGGGGTGTTGAGACCGGAATCATCGGGCGGGGGGCGACACTATCTCAAACCCCAGCGCGGCCGCGGCAGGTATCTGATGGGAATCGAGGGTTGCGTAGGTGAGCGGTTTCGGTAGACGGTCGGCTGCAGCAAGATGTATGGCGTCAACCGTGGTCAGGCCGAATTCTGATCCGATGTCGACGGCGGCGGCCAGGCAGGTCTGGTCGACGGGCACCACGATCATCGCGGTCCAATCCGATCGGAGCCGTGCGCCGAGGTCCCTGGCCGCGGTCGGTCCGCCGGCCAGGCGATGGAGGGCCAGAAGTACCTCGGTGCGGGCCAGTTCACTAGCGCACCAATCATGATCTGTATCCATCGCCGAGACCATCATGGCCCGGTGGGGACCCGGAACGTACCGCTGGATCAGGGCCGACGAGTCGATGGCCAGGGTCATCGACTGCTCCTGCCGGCTAGACCACCGCGAAGCATGGTGATGACATCCCCAGCGTTGGCATCCACCGGGATCAGCACCGGCTCAACAGGAAGCGGACGGTCGCGGCTGGTCGGAAGCCGAACCATGCCGGCGGCTGCGAGATCGGCAATCGTTGGTCGGCCGGTTGGTTGAAGAGGGCCGAGTTGAGCGACCGGACGACCGTCGACGGTGATGACCACTCGTTCTCCGGCTCCCGCCCGCCGAACGACGGCAGCCACTTGGTTTCGCAACTCCCGGATACCCACAGCGTCCATCGGGGTAGTGTAGCACACGCGTACACATCTCGACTTGGACATTCGGATATCGGTGGCTATGGTCGTGCTCGAATCCGGTCGAAATCGACCGGCGTAAATCTGCACCGGGAGACCACAGTGAATTTCGCCTTCAGCGAAGAGCAGGAACAACTCCGCGAGTTCGTTCGCAGCTTCCTCGACGACAAGTCCCCGGAGGCCGCCGTGCGCGAACAGATGGACACCGATCAGGGATTCGACCGCGATGTCTGGAATCAGATGGCCGATCAAATGGGGCTGCAGGCGCTCGCGATCCCCGAGGAATACGGGGGCCAGGGGTTCGGATTCGTCGAGCTGATCGTGGTACTCGAGGAGATGGGCCGGTCGCTGCTCTGCGCCCCGTTCTTTTCGTCGGTGGTGTTGTCGGCGAACACACTCCTTCTCTCGGGCGACGACGAGGCCAAGAACGCCCACCTGCCGGGCATCGCCGCCGGTGAGACCATCGCCGCCCTGGCCCTCACCGAGGAAAACGGTCGTTGGGACGAAGCCGGGGTGACCGCGGAGGCCTCTCAAGCAGGTGACGGCTGGACCATCGACGGCACCAAGTCGTTCGTGCTCGACGGCCACGCCGCCGATCTGTTGATTGTCGCGGCGCGCACGGCGAAGGGCGTGTCGTTGTTCACAGTCGATCCCGGCTCCGCAGGAGTGACCCGCACGCTTCTCTCGACCATGGACCAGACCCGCAAGCAGGCCAAGATCGAATTCTCGGCCACGCCGGCAACCCTGATCGGCTCCGATGGAGAGGGATGGGGTGCCATCGAGAAGGTTCTTGATCTGGCCGCGGTGGCGCTGGCCGCCGAGCAGGTCGGTGGCGCCCAAAAGTGCCTCGACATGTCGGTCGAGTACGCCAAGGTGAGAGTGCAGTTCGGCCGGCCGATCGGCTCGTTCCAAGCCATAAAGCACAAGTGCGCCGACATGCTTCTCGAGGTC
>CAZDYO010000484.1:0-2509 GCA_964509555.1 uncultured Acidimicrobiales bacterium | reverse complement strand
AGATCAGCGGGCTGAAACGTCACAAGAACGGCCATGTCTATTTCGATCTCGTTGAGCGATCCGACGAGGCGGGGGCCCGGCCGGTGGCCACGATCTCGGTGGTGTTGTGGCGCGGGGTCAAGGACCGCGTCAACCGTCTGCTCACCACCCACGGCGACGCGATACGCATGGACAACGGCGTGGCGGTACGCATTCAGGGCAGCGTCGACTACTGGTCGGGTGGCGGACGACTGCAATTTCAGATGAAACAGATCGATCCCACCTACACGCTCGGCAAGATGGTGGCCGACCGAGATGTGTTGATCGCGAAACTCACCACCGAGAAGGTGTTGCGACTCAACTCGTTGGTGCCCATACCCGATGTTCCGTTGCGGGTCGCCCTGGTCACCTCGCTCGGTAGCGCCGCCCACGCCGACGTGTTGAAGGTCCTCGCCGGATCGGGGCTGGCATTCGAGGTGTTGGAGATCCATTCCGCCGTTCAGGGTGAGGGTGCCCATCTGGAAATAGCCTCGGCCATTGCCACCGCAGCCGAGACCGATGCCGACGTGATTCTCGTCACCCGCGGCGGTGGGTCCAAGACCGACCTGATGGCATTCGACCATGAGGTGGTGGCCCGGGCGATCATCGACAGCGCGTTGCCGGTGATCACCGGCATCGGTCACGAAGTCGATCACAGTGTGGCCGATGAGGTGGCCCACACCGCGTGCCCCACACCCACGGCCGCAGCCGGGTTCGTGGTGGAGGTCGTCTCTGCGTGGTTGGAGCGCCTCGACAGCCTCGAGACCTCGATACTCACCGCGGCCACACGTGCCGGCGACATCGCGTCGGGCAAGCTCAATGATCTGGCCACCAGGATCTCCCTCACCCACACGCAGGCGATACGCGCCGCCCGCTATCGGCTCGACAGCATCGAGGCGAGGGTGAAGGCACTCGACCCGGTCGTGGCCATGAAACGGGGATGGTCGATCACACGCACCGCCGACGGCACGCTCGTCAGGTCGGTGAATCAGGTGGACGTGGGTGCGGGTGTCGTCACCCGGGTAGCCGACGGCACGCTCACAGGTACCATCACCATCATCGAACAACACGAGGATCGACAGTGACCGACACCGACGACAACCTCACCGACGAGATCGGTTACGCCGACGCCATGTCGGAGCTCACCAGGATTCTGGCCACCCTCGAAACCGCCGATGTCGATGTCGATCTACTGGCCGACAACGTGGCCCGGGCCTCCGAGCTGATCGAGTTGTGCCGCAACCGGATCGTCGCCGCCGAGATGAGCGTGGAGAAGATCGTCGATTCGGTCGAGACCGAATCCTGATGGGCGAGCCACCCGAGCAGCTCACCTCGGTCGCTCGCCGGGTCGAGGCTGGGCTGCAGCTGCTTCTCGACCAGGAGCGCTCCACCTGGGCGAAGCTCGATGCCTCTCTCGACGAACCGCTCGGAGATCTCGCCGATCTGGTGATGAGCGGCGGCAAGCGCGTCCGCCCGGCCTACTGCCATTGGGGTTGGGTCACCGGTGGGGGCGACCCCGACAGCACCGATCCTCTCGGTGCGTGCTGCGCGCTGGAGTTGCTCCACGCGTTCGCTCTGGCCCACGACGACGTGATGGATGGATCACCGACCCGGCGGGGGTTCCCGACAGTGTGGGTGAGGTTCATCGAGCGTCACGACCGTCGCGAGTGGCAGGGCGAGAGCCGACGGTTCGGTGAGGCAGCGGCGATTCTGGTGGGAGACATGGCCATGGTGATGGCCGATCGGGCCCTCGGCCGACCTTCGTCAGCCGTGCGCGATGTCTGGGACGACCTGCGTACCGAACTCAACATGGGTCAGTTTCTCGATGTGGTCGGCACCTCAAGGGGCAGTGTCGACGCCGAAGGGGCCCGCCGGATCATGCGCAACAAGACCGCCGGATACACGATCGTGCGTCCCCTGCAGATCGGTGCCGCTCTCGCCGGCCGGCCTGATCTTGCCGATGCCCTGGCGGCCCACGGCATGCCGTTGGGCACGGCGTTCCAGCTCCGCGACGACATCCTCGGAGCGTTCGGCGACCCTGACCTCACCGGCAAACCGGTCGGCGACGATCTCCGCGAAGCGAAACCCACCGTGATGCTGGCCCATGCCCGCGAACGGGCGTCCGCAACACAGCTCGAGGTGTTGGCCAAGGTCGGCGCCGAACTGACCGACGACGACATCGCCGCCATCCAGCAGGTGATGGTCGACACCGGGGCGGTGGCGCGATCCGAAGCCGAGATCAACGAACTCCTCGACACCGCCATCGCGGCAATCGACGATCTCCCCGACCACGCCGGCAGCCACGATGCCCTTCATGACCTGGCCGATTTCGTGGTGGCCCGCGAGTCGTAGTCGCGCATCGGGTGCCCGGCCCGCCACACTGATGGAGTGACTACGCCATCCACCGAGGCTGCCCGCCGTAGGACCTTCGCCATCATCTCGCATCCCGACGCGGGCAAGACCACCCTCACCGAGAAGTTCCTTCTCTACG
>CAZDYO010000483.1:0-2514 GCA_964509555.1 uncultured Acidimicrobiales bacterium | reverse complement strand
AGGTCCTCGAGTTCGGCGATGAAGGCCCGGCGGCTCAGCAGGCCGGTGAGTGAATCATGATCGGCCATGTGTCGAAGAGCACGCTGTGTGTCGACCAGGTCGGTCACGTCGGTGCCGCTGATGACGAAACCGTTGACGAGGGGATCATCGCGCAGATCGGTCACCGACATGTCGACATGGACTATGGAGTCGTCGGGTCGTCTGAACCTGACCTTCACGCTGGCCGAACCGTCCATCGTCCGGAGAATGTCCCGGAACGCGGCCCGGTCGGCAGGCACCATCAACGTGTCGAGGGTTTGACCGGCGACCACCGCTATGTCGCGTCTGAGGCTGCGCGACAGTTCGCTGTTGGCGGTCACGATCGCCCCGGATGCATCGAGCATCAACAGGAGCGACGTGGAGTGATGGACAAGGGCGCGTAGGAGGTCGACGTCACCCGACGCCAGCTCCAGGCCTCGACGGTCGGCAATGTCACGCAGCACGATGATGACGTACCCGGTATCGTCAGGCGTGGCCGACGAGTCGACATCGAGGGCCGGCACGAACCGACCCCGAATCTCACATTGTCGCCATTTCCCCTGGCCATCGCGAACACGAATGTCCATGAGGCTGCCCCGGCCGGACTCGGCCACAGAGGCGAACGCATCGAGTGCAGCTGCGTGGTCGTCGGGGTGCATCAGCTCGAAAGCGGACTGTCCGAGCCATTCATCCCGGTCGAGGCCGGTCAGTTGGATTGCGGCATCATTGGCCCAAAGCAGGCTGCCGAGTGGGTCGAGGATTATCAGGGCATCAGGGAGCTCGGCGGCGATGCGGCCGAGGTCCGTGGTGAACGGTGGCATGAGGTGACCATCGGCACCGGGGGCCCATCATTGAGCGCCTCGCCGGCGGTTCAGCCTCGCAGCAGGGCGTGGATTCCGAGACTGTCGATCGATTCAAGAGATCGCTTCGCAGCGTTTTGGCCCAGCTCGGTGGCCCGGGACCGGGCGTCGGGAACATTCTTCGACAGGGACGGAAGTTCGTCGGGGCCGGGCTCGATGACCAATGTGGGCGTGCCTGACCGGCGAATGGCATCGACCTCCGAGTCGAGCTTTCGCGAGAACCAGACCCTTTGGGGATCGGTGAGCGGATTTCGGGCCGTTTCGGTGGCGGTCATGACCGACGACACGATCACCATGTCGAACCCCAGCGAGGCGACCAGATCGGCGTTGGTGGAGGAATGGAGCCCACCGTCGACATAGCGGTGGTGGCCGATCACCTTCGGTTGGTAGACACCCGGCACCGCGCACGAGGCCTGCACCGCCTCGCCCAGATCGGCCGAGATGTCGTCGCGACCGAACACAACACGATTTCCGTCGTCAGCCCTGACTGCCACCACCCAGGTGGGGGCATCGGCCCAGCGGCCGGGATGGAGCTCGGAGATTCGGGTCGCGAGTGGGTCGGCGGTGCGGCGGCCGGGTGGGAGCAGGCCTATCGCCAGCCTGGCAAGATCCGGTTTCCATGGGGGCCACACTGCTCTCATGGCCATCCGCGGTGAGGTCGGCAGCTTTGAGCGTGACACCTCGCTCTCACTCCACGGAGTCTGGACCCGCCCCAGGATCTCACGACCCTCGTCACTGATCGGCCGGCCCAGGTTCTGAGCGGCGAGGTCGTGGGCCGAGGCGCCGGCCCTCAACTCCACGGCGGTGACCGAGCCAGCAGATGTACCCACGATCAGTGCGGATTCGCGGGCATCGAACCCGGTTGAGTCCATGATCGAGGACAACACTCCGGAGTGCCACGGGTCGCCGAGCATTCCGCCAGCGCTCAAGACGAGACCTACTGCCAACATTCGCCGCACGTTACAAGCACTGAGCGCCGTCTGTGCAACAGGCCACCTCCGAGTCGGCCATGGCACACGCCTGTAGCATTCAAGGTTTCCCATTCCCCGGGGGGAGTCCGACACGAGTGTCACAGCGGCATCCTGATATCGACGCCGAGCAGGCCTACATCGATCATGTCCACGAGTGTTTGGAGGATTCGAGGGCCCGCGCCGCGCGCCTCACCGCGAACTATGAGCCGTCGCGTGGTGGCACCACCCAAGCCCGGTTCGAGCGTGAGTCGGTCATCGAGGGTGTGGTCAACCGACTCACCCAACTCGACGTGGGTGATCGCTCGCTGATCTTCGGTCGCATCGACATGGATATCGACACCGATGATGCCGACGAGCGGCTCTACATAGGTCGTCTCGGCGTTTGGAACAGCGACCAGGACCCGGTTCTGGTCGACTGGCGGGCCCCGGCGTCGGAGCCCTTCTACCGGGCCACCGGGGTCAAGCCGATGGGACTCCGGCGTCGCCGGCATTTCGCCACCCGTGGTCGCACGTTGTTGGGCATCGACGACGAGGTGTTCGGCGGGCAGACATCTGAAACGGAGCCGGCGGTCGGCCGGGGACAGGGCGCGCTGATCGCCGCGCTGGAAGCCGGCCGGACCGGTCATCTCGGCGACATCGTGGCCACCATCCAGGGTGAGCAGGAC
>CAZDYO010000482.1:0-2519 GCA_964509555.1 uncultured Acidimicrobiales bacterium | reverse complement strand
GGTCGTGGAGCGTTGCTCGGCATCGCGCAACCGGGCCGTTGCCCGGGTTCGTTCCGCAGTCGAACTCACCGACGATCAGAAATCCCGCCTCGCCGCGGCGATCAAATCGTCGACCGGCACCGAAGTCGACGTGAGGGTCATCATCGACCCGAGCGTGATCGGCGGCATCGTCACCGAAATCGGTGACGACGTCATCGATGGCAGTGTCCGACACCGTCTCAACCAGCTCCGCGAGAGCTTCCGATAATCGTCCGCATCGCGGCCGACCCACCCGAGAACTCCTCAGTCCAAGGAAGAAACGAAAAAGATGGCTGAACTCACGATCAACACAGCGGACATCGCCGCTGCCATTCAGGGAAATCTTCAGGATTTCTCCCCCAGCCTCGAGCAGACCACTGTTGGTCGCGTGCTCGAGGTCGGTGATGGCATCGCGCGAGTGTCGGGCCTTCCCGACGCCGCCGTCAACGAGATGCTCCGTTTCGAGAACGGCCTCATCGGGTTGGCACTCAACCTCGACGAGACCTCGATCGGCGCCGTTGTTCTCGGCGACGTCGAAGGCATCGAAGAGGGCCAGGCAGTGGTCGCCACCGGAGAGATTCTCTCGGTTCCGGTCGGCGACGGGCTTCTCGGCCGTGTCGTCAACCCCCTTGGTGAGCCCATCGACGGCAAGGGTCCCCTGACCAACGTGCAGCCCCGCCGCATGGAGATCCAGGCACCCGGCATTCTCGGCCGCAAGCCGGTCCACGAGCCGATGCAGACCGGCATCAAGGCCATCGACTCGCTCATCCCGGTGGGGCGCGGTCAGCGCGAGCTGATCATCGGCGACCGCAAGACCGGCAAGACCACCATTGCCCTCGACACGATCCTCAACCAGAAGGGTCTGGGCGTCAAGTGCGTGTACGTGGCCATCGGCCAGAAGGCCTCCACGGTCGCACAGAACGTCGCCACCCTCGCCGAGCTCGGTGCCATGGAATACACCACCGTGGTGGTGGCCCCGGCATCCGACCCGGCCCCGTTCAAGTTCCTTGCCCCCTACGGCGGCTGTGCCATGGGTCAGCACTGGATGGAAAACGGCGAGCATTCGCTCATCATCTACGACGATCTCTCCAAGCAGGCCGAGGCCTACCGCCAGGTATCGCTGCTTCTGCGTCGCCCACCGGGGCGTGAGGCCTACCCCGGCGACGTGTTCTACCTCCACAGCAGGTTGCTCGAGCGTGCCGCCAAGCTCTCCGATGATCTCGGCGCCGGTTCCCTCACCGCACTGCCGATCATCGAGACCAAGGCCGGCGACGTTTCGGCATTCATCCCCACCAACGTGATTTCCATCACCGACGGTCAGATCTTCCTGCAGGACGACCTCTTCAAGTCCGGTATCCGTCCGGCCATCGACGTTGGTATCTCGGTCTCCCGTGTGGGTTCGGCCGCCCAGGTCAAGTCCATGAAGGCCGCCGTGGGCACCCTGAAGGGCGATCTGCAGCAGTTCCGTGAGCTTGAGGCCTTCGCGGCGTTCGGTTCCGACCTCGACGCCGTGTCGGCAGCTCAGCTTGCTCGTGGCTACCGCCTCACCGAACTCCTCAAGCAGGGTGTCAACAGCCCGCTTCCGGTCGAGAAGCAGACCCTGTCGATCTTCGCGGGCACACGCGGATTCCTCGACAACATTCCGGTCGAAGACGTCAGCCGGTTCGAAGTCGAACTCCACGACTGGTTCGACGCCCGCGAGTCCGCCTATCTCAGCGAGATCCGCGACACCGGCAAGATCCCCGACGAGGACGAGTTCTCGGCCAAGATCGGGGCCTTCGCCGAGCAGTTCACCACCTCGGAGCTCCCGGAGGGCAGCGAGCCCGACGCCGAGGCTCAAGCCGAGGCGGCCACCGCAGTTGTCGATGCCGACACCACGCTCCCCGAGGAACACTCCTCACGGGACGAGGCCTGATCGATGCCGGGTGGTAAAGAGCGCGAGCTCCGTCGACGGATCACCAGTATCCAGTCGACGAAGAAGATCACTCGTGCCATGGAACTCATCGCCGCGACCCGCGTGGTCAAGGCCATGCAGCGTGCCGACGCATCGCGTCCCTACGCCCGCCGCATCACCAGCGTGATCGAGAACCTCGCCGCGGGCGGCGCCGAGGTGGATCATCCGCTGTTGCGTGAAGCCGAGCAGGTCAGGAAGGTCGGCTACATCGTCATCACCGCCGACCGCGGCCTGGCCGGCGGATACAACTCACATGTGATCAAGGCCGCCGAGCGCGAGCTGATGGCCCACCGGGCCGAAGGCAAGGACTACTCGCTGTTCTGCATCGGCAAGAAGTCGAATGGCTACTTCCGGTTCCGCAACTACCGCATCGATCACTCCTACACCGGTTTCTCCGACAACCCCACCTACGAAGACGCCCGCAAGATCGCCGACGAGGTGGCCGAGGCGTTCATCAGCGGCGATGTCGACGAGATCAAGATGATCTACACCGAGTTCATCTCCATGGGCACGCAGAACGTGACCGTTTGTGGATTCCTCCCGCTCG
>CAZDYO010000481.1:0-2521 GCA_964509555.1 uncultured Acidimicrobiales bacterium | reverse complement strand
CTAGGCCCGCCGGCGGGGCCGCGGCGACCCAGCCTTCATCGGTCCTCACCTGCAGCCCTGCGGCTGTCGCTCTGGGAAGCGCGGTGATGAGGTTGATGTCGCAGTGCTCACCGGCCCAGACATGTTGTTCGCCCGGAGCCAGGTCCATGGCCGGGTAGTGGATGGCGCGACTGAGGGTGGCCCCGTCGACCAGCATCCGATCGAAGAACTCCTCGTGGACACCCAGACCTCCGGCGATGATTCGCAACACCCGCCGTTGCAGATCGATGACCGTCTCATGGAACCGCAGGAGCAGATCGCGAATCCCGGGAATGTCGGCCTCGGGGAGAACCGGATCTCCGTAGCGATGCGGATACTTCGCCCTGAGCGGATGACCCTCAGACAGCGGAGCGCCCCAGTTAAGCATTTCTTTCCAGTCGGCATGATCAGAAGTGGCGGCGGTCTCGACGAGCAGGCCCGTGTAGCCGGTCTGGCCGTGAGCGCCGGGAACGTTGTATGACGCCTTGGCTTCCCGGGAGAGCGTGAAGAAGTTTTCGAGTTCGCCGTAGACATCGTCGAGGAAGCCTTCGGCGATGTCGTTCTCGACGTACACGAACCCGGTGGTGAGGCTTCGCATCACCCCGTCGACCACCGCGGCCCGCCGGGCCGAGTCGCCGTTTTCGTATGCGATCAGGTCAACATCGAGGATTTCCACCCGGAGACGCTATCGAGGGCCATCCTCGCCTCCGCCGAGGTTGAGGCGGCCGGGATGCATGCGACTTCCGGCGTGGCGTCTGGCATGCTTTGCCCATGGCCATCACCGAAGAGTCATCGTCCTCCAACAACCCCGATCCCGAAATCGATCTCACCGGCGAAGTCGACATCGCAGCGATCGTCTCCGCGGTGCGAGCAACCTACGACTCCGGCCGCACCCGCCCCGTTGAGTGGCGTGTGGAGCAGTTGCAGGGCCTTGTCCGCATGCTGAAACAGGAGGAGAGCCGTTTCACCGATGCGCTCTCGGCCGACGTGGGTAAGCCGGCGATCGAGGGTTTTGCCTCCGATATCGCCATCACCGCCTCCGAAATCGCCTACATGGCCAAGCACACCCCCAAGTGGGCCAAGCCCCGCAAGGTGAAGCTCCCGCTCAACTCGCTTCCCGGCAAGGGACATGTTGTTCCGGAACCGCTGGGGGTGGCCCTGGTCATCGCCCCGTGGAACTACCCGGTACAGCTCCTGTTGGCCCCGGTCGCGGCCGCGTTGGCCGCCGGCAACGCCGTGATCGCCAAGCCGTCCGAACTCGCTCCGGCCACCTCTTCTCTTCTTGCCGAACTGATTCCCCGCTACTGCGATCCCGAGGCCATCGCCGTGGTCGAGGGTGACGCATCGGTTTCCACCGCGTTGTTGGCCGAACGCTACGACCACATCTTCTTCACCGGCTCCACGAGAATCGGACAGGTCGTGATGGAGGCAGCCGCCAAGCATCTCACTCCGGTCACTCTTGAGCTCGGCGGCAAGAGCCCGGTTCTGGTCGACGATTCAGCGGACATCGAGATTGCGGCGCGTCGACTCGCCTGGGGCAAGTGGCTCAACGCCGGCCAGACCTGTGTGGCCCCCGACTACGTGCTCGTCACAGAGGCCAAACGCGACGAACTCGTCGACGCCATGCGCACGGCGTTCGAGGAGTTCTCGGGAGGCGACACCCGCAACACAGGCGACTACTCACGGATCGTCACCGAGCGTCACGCCGCCCGCCTGCAGGGGATGCTCAGCGACCACGGTGGCACACTGGCCATCGGTGGCGAAGCCGATCCCGAGGCCCGCTACATCGAGCCAACCGTGGTCGTTGATCCCGACCCGTCATCGAAGCTGATGAGCGAGGAGATCTTCGGACCGATCCTCCCGGTCGTCACGGTCGATTCGATGGACGAGGCGATCGAGTTCGTGAACAGCCGCGACAAGCCGCTGGCGCTCTACATCTTCGCCGGCGACGACAAGGCCACCGATCGCATCATCGACCAAACCTCGTCGGGCGGTGCATGTGTGAACCACGTGGTTCTGCATCTCACTCCTCCGGAGCTTCCGTTCGGCGGTGTGGGCCCGTCGGGTACCGGCCGATACCACGGCCAGTCGGGGTTCGACACGTTCTCCAATCTGCGGTCGGTGTTGCGCAAGGGAACCAGACCCGACCCGAAGCTTCTCTACCCGCCCTACACCAGCTTCAAGGAACGGATAGTCCGCCGCTTCCTCTGAGGCCGACGATTCTGAATCCGCCGATCAATCGGCCTTGGCGTGCCTGGCGCGCATCCGGGGGAGCACGTGTGTGGCGATTTGTTCGAACATCGGGCGCTGGGACTCATCGAGTGGGAAGTAGAGCCCGATCTCGCTCATCCCGAGTGCGACGGCCCGTTCAGCCATCTCCTCGAACCTGTCGGCCGACTCGTAGTAGCCGATTGCGCCACCCCTTGACCGAGCATCGGCATCGAACATCGTGTACGACCATCTCATCTCGTCGGGATCGCGGCCGACCGCTTCGCAAAGCCCT